>JALVMZ010000332.1 GCA_027032655.1 Desulfobacteraceae bacterium | reverse complement strand
TTTCTTTTTATTCAAATCTCTACCCTGCTACTCTTTGTAAAGAGTTCATACTCTTGATTCGTTATTCTTAAACTCCAGACCAATAAATTTAAACCTGTGTAACCCTGAGTATCTCTTCCGGCGTGCTTATTCCCTTTTTTATCTTGTTAAGACCATCCTGCCTGAGTGGAGTCATCCCTTCTTCCATTGCCACCTTTTTAATGATATTGGAATCAGAGGTGCTTAATATAGTATTCTTTAATTTCTCTGTTATCTTTATTATCTCATATATCCCTGTTCGACCATAATATCCTGTATTAAGGCATTTATCACAACCTGTCCCTTTAAATATCCTGAACTTTTTTGTCCTTTTCCTCTCTGGAAATAGGTCTTTTAGCATTTTACCTGAGACTTCCTGTGGTTTCTTACAATAAGGGCACACAGTCCTTACAAGCCTCTGGGCAATTATTGCAATTACAGATGAGGTTATAAGATATGGTTCTATTCCCATATCGATCAATCTGGTTACAGCTGATGCAGCATCATTGGTATGGAGAGTTGAAAATACAAGGTGTCCTGTAAGAGCTGACTGAATCGCTATCTCTGCTGTTTCCAGGTCCCTTATCTCTCCCACCAGGATTACATCAGGATCCTGTCTTACTATTGTCCTGAGCCCATTTGCAAATGTAAGGCCCTTTTTTCTATCAACATTAACCTGACCGATCCCCGGAATCTGGTATTCAACAGGGTCCTCAATGGTGATTATATTCTTTTCAGGTGTATTAATCTCTGAAAGTGCTGCATAAAGGGTTGTTGTCTTGCCACTTCCTGTTGGCCCTGTGACAAGAACGATTCCATGGGACATGGAAATTATCCTCTTTATCTCTGGAAGCCATTCATCAGGTATGCCAAGTTCGTGTAATTGGAACATCTTTGCTGTTTTATCCAGCAGTCTTAATACCACCCTCTCTCCATATATTGTTGGCAGTGTAGATACCCTTATATCAATACTCTTATCCCCCACCTTTATTTCTATTCTCCCATCCTGGGGAATCCTTTTCTCAGCTATATTAAGTCCTGCCATTACCTTTATCCTTGACACAATGGAAGGGTGCAATCTCTTTGGCGGGGAATACATCTCATGTAGCAATCCATCTATTCTGAATCTTATCTTGAGCTCATCCTGGTAAGGTTCTATATGAATATCACTTGCCCTATTCTTTACTGAACTGGAAAACATCATATTTACAAACTTTATTACAGGGGCTTCGGAGGTATCTTCTAAAAGATCAGCAGTCTTCTCTATCTCTTCAAATATCCTCTCACTGTCTTCTTCATCAATATCTTTCAAAACCTGCTCAGCGGTATGAGGACCCTCTTCAAATGCCTTGTTAATTGCCCTTATTATCTCTTTCTCAGGGCATAGCACTGTATCTGCATATTCCAGTTCCAATCTACTAACGATATTGTCAATGGTCTCATAATCAAATGGATCACTCACTGCGATTAGGATTCCTCCCTTCTCATCCCTTATTGGTATAGCCCTCTTCTGCCTCAAATAGGATACTGTAAATGGGGATGTGAGTTCACTATCTATCATCGAAGGCCCAATATCAGATAAAACCTCCATACCAAGTAACAGGGAATATGCATGAAGTATAAGGTCTTCTTCAATTATTTTCTCTGACCTTATCCTCTCAATAAATGATCCATTACCCTGCTCCTTCAGTTCCTGAATCCGTTTAATCTTCTTTTCATCAACTTTTAACTGATTACGGAGTATATCAAGGAGTTCGTCTGTCATTTCTTCTCTTCCTTCTGTTTATTTTTCTGCTCTTTGGTGTTGGTCTTCTTTTCATACTCCATAAAAAACGGTTTTTCTGATTCAATTTTCTGTTCTGATGTTGATCTTTGCTTTTCCATGTATCTCTTCTTTTCTATGCTAAGTGTATGTGCCTCTTCAGGGGTCTCAAATACCCTTGGATGAATAAATACCAAAAGGTTTGTCGCTGTATCAGATATACCCACTGTCTTAAATGCCCATCCCAAAAGAGGAATCCCCCCTAAACATGGCACTGCGTTCCGTGTGAAATCCCTTTGTTTTTCGATAAGTCCACCGATAACAATGGTTCCACCATTATTTACCTCGACCACGGTATCAATGGCCCTTTTAAGTGTAATTGGCTGGTTCTCGGCAACAGTTCCACTCAGTTTACTAACTTCCTGATTTATCTCCAGCCTGATCTTTCCCTTTTTATTAATATGAGGAGTTATTTCAAGCTTTATACCAACATCTCTGTATTCAATATTCTGCGTGCTACCCCCTCCCTGAATAATAGTGCTTGTGGTCTGAAATGGTCTATTTGTTGATATGTTTATGGTCGCAGTTTCATTATTAAGGGTCATAAGCTGGGGCTTTGATAGGATGTTGGTTGTCTTCAAAGATTCAACCGCCTTTACCATAAGCTCAAAAGAGGGAAATGAAAAATCCCCTATCCTTATCGATTCGCCCAGAATACCCATGGAAAACCCATTTCCCAGGTCTATGGTGCCCGCACCTCCTCCAGTTAGCTGATCCAGAGAGCCCCCTTCAACCCTGCTTGAACCAAATATTCCTGTCCTTGCATCACTGGTGAAAGGATGACCCACATCTTTGAACATGGCCCACTCTGTTCCAAAATTAAAATCCTCATTGGGAGAGACCTCCATGATAAGCGCCTGTATATAGACCTGCTTTCTTGGTATATCCAACTTTTTTATTATCTCTTTCAATGCATTATAATCATCAGGCTTTGCATATATTATCAGACTGTTCGTGCTTTTATCAGCAGTAATGGTAATATCCTTTCCAAATACCCTGGCAGAACCGCTCACCAATCTGCCACCTGCTTCAGTCTTCTGTGCTGTGGCTGAAGCAGTGGCTGGTTTTTCTTCCACGCCCCTGAATGCACTTTTGGTCTGAGTCAATATCTTTACCATCTCCTCTGCATCAGCATTTTCCAGATAATAGACATTAAGCATACCCTTCCCTTCAGGAGTTGGCTGGTCTATCTTGGAAATTATACTCCTTATCTCCATCATCACATCAGGTGAAGCGACCACAATGAGTGCATTTATCCTGTCAAGGGGCACAATCTTGAAAAGGACTTCCCTTGCACCCTTTCTTGCCTTTCCATATTTACTGTTCAGGACTTCTGTTACCTTGGGAGCTATAAGCGAAGCAGTGGAGTATTTAAGATCCAGTCTATCTATAATCTCATTTACCATATTGAGGTCAATTTCATCCAGCACCTTTTCGATCTTCCTTATATTGCTCTTTGTGTCCGTAACAATGAGCATATCTGATGATGGTGGTGCAAGTATATTCCCCTGTCTTGATAACATGGGCTTTAATATGGGTATCATCAGTTTGGCGTTCAGGAACTTAAGAGGAATTATCTGTGTTATAAACTGGTCTTCACTCTTAACCACTCTTCTTGTGCTAACAGGGAGATTAAGGCCGTTTATATTCTGTATAGGGACTATTTTAGCCACCTTACCCGTCTCTACTATAGTGAATCCATTAACGGCCAGGACCGACTTGAATACCTCATAGGCCTGTTCAGTGCTCAGTTTTGTAGGTGATATTACAGTGACCTTGCCTCTCACATTATTGTCGATTATGAAGTTTTTACCGGTTAATTCGCTGATAACCCTGATAAATAGCCTTATATCCACATCATCAAAATCAAGGGCCACCTCTTTTTTCTCTGAAGCCCCAAAACAGGTGGACTGGTTGGCTAAAAAAGACATAGAAAATAATGAAAGCACAGTAAAAACCAGAAAGAGAATTAACTTTCTTTTCATTTTTACCTCTCTTTTTATTGGACCTTAAAAACAAGGGTCCTGGGTCTATTATTCCTCAAAATCTCAACGCTAAAGATGCTTGCATTCTTCATGGAACCATATAATTTCATTATGTCCTGGGCTGAAACGATTCTGGCACCATTTATGCCCCTTATTATATCTCCTTCCTTAAACCCCATTTTTTCAAATATACTTCCTGATTCTATTTTCCTTATCATAAATCCTGCAGGTTTTCCATTCTTTATATACGGGCTTATTCTTACCTTTGCCATTAATTTTGTAATGTTATTAAGGTTTTGCTCGAGAAACCCCCTGCTAATCACAAATCTACCCTTCTCCTTTTTTAATTGCCCTTCAGTTTCAGAGCCTTCTGATCGCATCTTCTCAATCCCCATAACCAGAAGCTCATTCCTGCCATCCACATTTAAAACCACCTTATTTCTTAAAATCATCACCACTTTGGCTCTTCCAATATCTGCTCCCACTTCATATCTATCCGCCTTACCAGTCTGATTATCCTTTATTATGGCCCAGGCCTTACCTTCTTCTCCCACGATAGTGCCTATCAGTGTTAGATTAAGGGATGTAAAATTGAGATTCTCAAGGGATGCAATTAAGTTCTTCCTGTCTAATTCTTCATTCTCATCCACAATAACACCAAAAAGATTCCGTTTGATTATAATACTGCTATCAAATGAATGAGAATTGTCTCTCTCCCCTCCAAATGGGGTTTGAACTGTCTCCGAGGGTAAAGGAATAAAATTCACTCTTTTCATATTTAAATAAAAGAGAAATAGGGAATTAATAAAATACACTCCTATACTAAGAATCATAAAATATATCAAATACTTAAGATTATTTATATCCTTTATAAAAGAAAATCTCATGGGTTAGCCCTTCAAAATTCTGATATCCGGCCTCAATATGGTGCCTCTTATAATGACATTTATCAATTGTTGTCCATTTCTCATTATTTTGCTGATAAAACCCCCTTCACCCATTAATCTTTTAAATCCCTGCCCTGGCCTGAGTCTGGCATTTATATTCAATAATGACCTATAAATTGAATGTTTCAGCTTTATCAGGCCCGTTACCTCACCAGAAAATATTTCTCCACTTATCATCCCCTTTTCGAGATTAACCGTTCCATCTTTCAACTTGAACGATACCCTCATTTCCCTGAATGGAATCCTGGATATCCCGGGGATATCTATTCTGGTCTGTATAGCCCCTTTTTCAATCACAAATCCTCCTCTTCCCTGTATATTTTCAGGATTTAACAGGTCTCCTTTAATATCAAAAATGCCACTAAAAAGCCCGGATATCTCCCTTTTTAAGAATATCTTTAATATTTCAATAGAGTTAATGGAAACTCCCCGGGTCTGGATGTCAAAATATGCCCCTTTTAGTCCTTTTGAAAAAGAAAGGCCAACTTTCCCTTTCACTTCCCCATTTCCGTCCCGAAAGTAAAATCCCAGAGGGTAATATCCTAAAAATAATCTCTTCCAGTCTATCCATATTTTCATATAATCAAATTTTTCAAATATAAACCCGTTTTTTAACCTAATACCCAAACGAGGCTCCTGTATCTTAATTGTAAATGCAGGACCAATTGATAGCTCCTTTCCCTGAATCGCTATCTTTCCCCCTGTAAATTGGGGTAACATCCAATCAGTTATAATCCCAGGAGGCAGTCTCCATAATGTTAAGAAGAAAAATAGTGTAAATGAATATATAATGCTAATTCCAAATAAAAAATAACGTCTCTTCAATTGTTATTAACTCCGGAGATCAATTATTCAACCAAGAATCATAATCGCGGGCTGAACCACAATATCAAGATATTTTCCTGCTCGCTTCATATAGAGTCTCTTCACATATATTCTTTGATTCAACCTCTCAAGTCTTGAAAGAAGCGAAATGAGTTCTTTTAGAGTTATTTTGCTTATCCTCATTTCAACCCATTGCTCTTCTCTGTTTGCATCAATCCGGGCTGAACCAGGTTTCATATATTCAATATTTGCCACAATTCCACATTTAGTGGCAATACTATCAATTGCTGAAAAGAGATTAATATCCTTTTTCTCTATATCCGAAGACCTCTTCCTGAGTCCTCTATCAATCCTATTTATCTTGTTCACGATATTATTCAATTCAATCAGCTCAGCCTCTCTTTGTTTGACCTTTTTCTCAAGTTCTGATTCCCTTCTTAATGCAGGGAAAAGAGCCAGATATAAGATCATAAAAAATAAAAGAAAGATGCCCCCCAGGGAAATAATCAATCTCTCCCTTTTATTTAAAAGATTAAATCTCTCCTTTAATTTGTATGGTAATTTTGAATTGAATACTCTTTCCATCTTTTACACTCTTTGCATTGCTTATATCTACTTTGCTAAAATCATCTACTCCAGATAAAAATGATCTGATACGATTTACATTCTTAAATGAATCTGTTTGACCGATGATTTCAACTCTCTGATTTTCAAACAGAAAAGAATTAATCTGGAAAAAACAATCAGATGGAATTGATCGGCTAATTTTATCAATCACCTGTAAGGGCGAATCCATTGAAAGAGGATTTGCGCCCATTAATTCTTTTCTCTTCATATCAAGAATATTTTTTGCCTGCCTGAGCTCATCAACAACATTTTTTATATGAGGAAAATTTGAAACAAATGTTCTTCTTATGGTGGTTTCAATGAAATGCTTTCTCTTTTCAAGACTCACGATATTAAGCCATACGGAAAAAATAATAACAAATAATAATAGAAATATGGCGCCTGTTCCTATAATTGCATATCTCTTGCCTGTGACGAAAGAATCAGTCTTTAAGAACTCACCTTTTAAGAAATTAAAGACATCTGCCCTTTTCTCGAGCAAACCAGCCCCTATCAAAGAAGCATATAGCCCCCTTTTTTCGTTTTCAGAACCCTCAATAACCAACTGAATATCAGGGAGCTCCTCAATTATGTTTAAATCAGTGACACTTCTCATCCATTTAATAATCTCCTTTTTTAAGTGGATATCTCCTGTCAAAAATCCTTCTGTAATTTTTGTCTCTGTCCTCACACCGAAAGAATGAGTCGTCCTCCTAATCTCCCTTATCAATGGATTTGCCTTTTGGTAATCGATCTTTCCATCTTCATTGATTGCTCCCTCTATCCCTATATTCACATGACGAATCAACACAGGCACACCATGAATATAATAGACAAATAATGAATCCTTATTATTGATCTCCATTACAAACACATCATCCTGGTCTCGAAATAATCTTCCCAGGGATGAGACATCAGTGGTTACCCTCAAAACCCTGATATTCCTCTCCTGTAATCTTTCGAGAATACTTCTCAGGATGGATTTTTCTACTATAGCCGACCAGAATCGATACTTTCCTGGAACAGAGGATATGCCTTTAATATAGTCAAATATATTATTTTCCAGGGGAAATTCCGATGAGATATCAAATTCAATTGCCTTTAATACCTTGGAATTTGAATCAAATGGGAAATGAAAATCACGATAATTTACATACTTACTGCCTATTACTATTATTATTTCAGAATCCTCGTAACCATTTTTCTCAATATATTCAGCGATTATGTCTCTGCTATCAATATCTCCCCTGTTATCAATTGTTTCTACCCGCGTCAGTTTTATCTCATCCTCTACATAAGATAAGCTTATAACCTTTATATTATCTTCAAAAATTCCGGCAACAAGTATATTCTTAGTCATATTAATATTTCCAGATCCTTATATTATAGAAATTTAGTAGTTTATCTTATAATACATTAAATATCAAATATTAATATTTACTCCTCTTTCCAGTATATAACTGATACTCTTCCGCCTTTTCTGCTCAAAACCGCCATGACATCTTTTTTGCTATCTTCTACCCTGCCAGTAATATACACGGAAAAAAAGTCTGAATTTGTAGTGAGAATGCTTTCAGGAAGAGCTTTCTCAAATGGCCATACATTTTTATACCAGGCATAGCTATTCAGTAGATCTTTATTAATAGGGTCATTTCGGAATGAATCAAATTCATATGCCTTTTCCTCTGTCATATTATCAGAAAGGGCCATAAGCACGGGGATGGGCGCAGTATTGATATTAATCTTTCCATTCCCATAAGGGGTAATATATTTACTTATACCGTCCCTGTATTCATCTCCATAAAAGATGCTATTATCTATTCCATTAATCAATAATAGTTCACTTAAGCAATTAATGGGGCCATTTTTACATCTATATCCCTTTTCCATGTAAAATGAACTTTCAGCCCCATATATCCCCGTTACATCATCATCAACATCAATCCAGTCCTTAATGGATTCAAGTATGGTCATGACCTGATCCTCTGTCAAAGCAAACCTCCGCTGAGACAGAAATCTTTCCCATATATCGTGATACAGTGGATTAAAACGTCCTTTATCATCCACAAGCATATTAACGGGTAGCTTTCCGCATTCATCAGTAATAACAACATTTATAGAGCCCTCCTCAAGTTCAGAATTTGCACTCTCAATATATGGAGTAATTTTTGCCCAGGGCTCAAGAAGGCTATCTGACTTTGTATATAATGAATCAAGGTATAAAAGCTCTTTGATTGCATTCAGACCTGAAATAGATATATATAATGCCTTTTTACCATTTCCATAATTTTGTGCAACAATAACTTCTGCTGTAGTTACTCTGTTAAACTGCACAACCACAGCAATAAGTATTGCTAAAATAAGAAGAGTTGTAATTAATACCACCCCTTCTGCTTTTTTGATATTAAAAATCCTCACTTCAACACCTTTATTTATAGTTTATCATAGGCCTTACCATGGTCATAAATGTCTCTTTCCTGCCATTCAGGTTCAGAGTAAGTATAATTTCCACTGCATCAGGAATCTGATTTTCAATATTTGCTAATTTCTCCTTATTTTTTATAAATCTTAATTTAAAATCCTCAATTATTCTGCATATTGGAACATCCCTGCCCCCTTTAAAAAATGGGGGCACGGGCGGAGCTTCTTTCCTCCTCCAGAGGGAAAAAAGATTATCATCTCTATTCTTCTTTATGGTATATGACACTTCTTCAAAAGAGAAACCCTGTTTTCCCACTTCAGATAGTGTATGGGTGGTAATAAAGTCCATCCCTGATACCTCTTTTCCATTAACCATCCTTGTATAGCCCCTGAAAGGAAAGCCCTCTTTATTCTTATATGGATTAAATATACCCCTTATATCAGATGATATAATATCCATGACAGCCATTTCTGTCTGATATATCTCACTGGTCTCTTCTCCTGATTTTGCCCCTGTTATTATTCCTGTAAATGTTCCCAATATGGTTGCAAGGATAAGTCCTATGATGGTAATGGCAACCAGTATCTCAATCAGGGTAAAGCCCGTCTTGTTTGAGGCAATAATCGATATCATTCCTTTAATCCTCTAACATTTGGAATCGCTCCTTCTGACATATACTCAGTAAGCACAAATCCCTTCTGATCCATTTCATGGATATCCTTTACAATAACACTTACTTTCACCCATCCAGGAATTGATGTGGACTCTATATCCAGCGTCCAGGTATAATTGGGCATCGATTCAAATGTGCCGGATCGAAATGTGATATTATTTATTCCTTCATTTTCAACCTCTGTCATCTTATACTGGGCAAGTTGATAACATATGGAATGCTTCCGGGCAGTGATCAACATGTTCAGTGAGTCAGAATGAAGCTTGAGAACAGACACAAAAGCAGTTGCAAGTATAGCCACTGAGACCATCACTTCAAGGAGCGTAAATCCATCTCTTCTATCCACCATATTCCACATCCACATACTTATCATATATAGTAAACCTTCCAGTATAGGCATTTATGATTATAGTAAGGACCTTATCCTCTTCATCTGATAGGTGGATAATGGTTTCTTCAATAACACCTTTTGGATTTATTATGGATTTTAGGATTCCTGTGGTTGTTTTTGGTGTATTAATATTATAAGCATCCATAAATCGCACACCATCAGGGAGTCTTTTGAGTGCGATCATCTCCTTTGACTCATTCTCAGCGGCCACTTCTCCTTCGATTTCACCCCAATATGTCCTGTTGTCCAGGTCAATATTAAATGATGTTATCTCATGGGATGATATGCTTTTTGACCTTAAAACCACGATATCTGCCTTTATTGACCTTGCAACGGATTTGAGATCAGAGTGAAAAATGAAATTTCCAAGCTTTGGCATGGCAATCAACATAAAAAGTGATATAAGAAAGAGAACCACTGTAAGCTCAATCAGGGTAAAGCCTGGAAAGGAGTCCCGATTTTCACCTGTTGAAAATGTCCTGTAATAATAACAAACTATCTCAAAGGTCACTTAATTCATCACCATCCCTTTTTTTAAAAATTGCATCCTTTCTGATTCTGATTTTCTCATACTTCTTTCATCCCTGGCTGTATCTCTTCTATCAACCTGAGCCTCTGTTTTATAATCCCTGGCCCCCTTTTACACCATCCCGTAATATACCTTACACCTTTTACCACAATACAAAGCAGTCACCTTATCTCCTCAAACATTGAAAAGCCTTCTTAAAAAATCCAGGCATGAGTTTTTATGGGCATGAAATCATAAAAAAGGACTAATCAAGCTCCCAGTTATTAATGTCCGCGTTATCTCCTTCGCCACCTTTTTCACCATCCCTGCCATAAGAACTGAGGTCAAAGTCTCCATGCTGGCCAGGGCACACATAAACAAAAGGATTCCCCCATGGATCCTTAGGGACCTTGGAGCTTTCCAGATAACCACCTTTACGCCAGTTCTTGGGAATCACCCCTGTTTCTGGCTTTTTCACTAATGCTTCAAGCCCCTGTTCTGTTGTGGGATAAACGCCATTGTCCAGTTTATAGAGTTTAAGAGCAGATTCAAGACTCCTTATCTGAAGTGCAGCCTTTGTTCTCCTTGCCTCTTCGGGCCTTCCCATGATCCTGGGAACTATCAAACCTGCAAGTATTCCAAGAATTACCATTACAACCATTATCTCAATAAGAGTAAAACCTGAACTATCAGATACAAACATTTTACCCATTTTATCGAACCACTTATTAACCCTATATTTAAGGTTTGCTATTCCCTGCATAATCATTTTCACCATCCTTTCAAATGATCTAAGGATTTTATTATCTAACTAACTGATTCATCTCAAAGATTGGAAGCAATATAGATATTACAACAAAACCCACTATACCTCCCATAATCAGGATCATAATAGGCTCCAGAAGTGATATTAACCGCTTGAGTGAACTATCAAGCTCTGTCTCCATAATATCTGAAACCTTCTTTAACATCTCCTCAAGCTGACCACTCTTCTCACCCACAGCAATCATATTCACCACCACAGGAGGAAATATCTGGCTCCTTCCCAGAGGCTGGGAAATCTCTTTTCCCTCTTTTATATCATCCCTTGCCTTTTCAATCTCATCTGCGATTAGAGTATTGTCAATGATATTTTTCACAATATCAAATGATGTAACAATTGGCACACCATTTGATAGTAGAGTTGCAAGGGTCCTGGTAAAACGAGCCATAACTATCTTCCTGTATTGAGAACCAAACAGAGGCAGTTTGAGTTTAATCCTATCAATCATCCTCTTACCACCAGGAGTTTTCTTGAATCTCTTGTATAATATTATGACAATAATAAAAAATATTAATATAAATATCCATGCATCCTTTAGAAATCCACTAATTGTAAGCAGTATAGTTGTGAGAAGAGGGAGTGTTTGATGCATTTCAGTAAATATTCCCGTTATTGTGGGAATAACAAAGGTAACAAGGAAGAAGACCACACCCACACCAACAATAAACATTAGTGCTGGATAAGCAAGACTTGCGAAGATCTTTGACTTCAATTCAATCTGTGCCTGCAAATAATCGGACATCCTCTTCATGACCACTTCAAGAGTTCCTGCCTCTTCTCCTGCCTTTACCATGTTCACATAAAGAGGTGGGAAATATCTCGGGAACATCCTAAAGGCATCTGCCAGGGAAACCCCTTTATTTACTTCTTCCTTAATCACGGAGAGAACCTTTTTCAAAGATCCCTTCTCCGTCTGCTGTATGATGGTTTCAAATGCCTTTACAACAGGCATTCCTGCATCTATAAGGGCTGAAAACTGAGTGGTAAATATGGCTATATCTTTTGGGGTGATCCTCTCCAGCAATGATGAGAGGCTGATTTCGGTCCTTTTTTTGCTAATAGACCTGGTGGTTGTCTCTGAGATTAAAACAGGGTAAAGATCCCTGCTTTTGAGTAGCTGGGTAGCTGAGAATCTGCTTTCCGCCTCAATAATCCCGCTTACCTCTTTACCTCTGCTATTTATTGCCCTGTATTCATATACAGCCAATTATTAGGCTCCTCCTTATCTGAACTTTATCAGCACCCTGTCATGCTCTTTAATTACCTTATTAACTTCATTCAGCTTTTGTCTTGCAAGGGAAAATTCCGGGTTATAATAAAGGGCCTTTTCAAAAGCAGCCTTTGCGTCAAAAAGACTGCCCATTTGAAATTTTAACAATCCCTTAATAAAATATATAGACCATCTTGTGACATCACCGTTGAAATCTATTATGGCCTTCTCTATGAAATCCCTTGCTTTTCCAAAGTCTTTAAGCACATTCATGTAAAGCTGGCTTGCATAAAGACAATAGGCTGTATTATGAGGATCATATTCAATGGCCCTGAGGATAAATTTCTCCGCATCCCTAAATCGTCTCTCCATCATGGCCCTTTTATATTTATAATGCTCCATTTCACCTTTGAAAGGCTTTATGCCCGTGAACCAAACAAATCCCCCTAATACCAGCACCACAAGTGGGATATTAATATATCTTGTGGGTGAAACCCATCCTCTGATTGAATTCAGCATTGAATAATTCCTTAGATAAAGCGCCTCCATAAGCCCCATCATGAAAACGGTCATAAACATCGTGCTATTTATCCTGAATGGAAAGAAGAAAACCGCATTTAACATAACAGATATGGTGGCAGAGAATGCCATTGCACAGATTATCCGA
>JALVMZ010000331.1 GCA_027032655.1 Desulfobacteraceae bacterium | reverse complement strand
TTCCTGAGTATTCTCGCCCCTTTTTTGGGCGAAAAGGCAAGTATATTTAATGCATCCTCAACTGTCTTCCCCCTTACCTGATCCATTATCAGCCTAACCTTTCTGGGGGATATCCTTACATATCTTGCTATTGCCCTTGTCTCCATTACTTCTTTTCACCCTTTAATCTGGATTTCTTATCGCCTGCATGACCATAGAAAGTCCTTGTGGGAGAAAACTCTCCAAGTTTATGACCCACCATTTCTTCTGTTACATAAACAGGAATGAACTTCTTTCCATTGTGAACAGCGAATGTCAATCCCACAAATTCAGGCAAGATGGTGGATCTCCTTGACCATGTCTTGATAACCTTTCTATCCCCTGTCTCTCTTGCCTTTAATACCTTTCTGAGCAAATGATCATCTACAAATGGTCCTTTTTTAACTGATCGAGGCAAAATCCCCCTCCTCTACTGAATTACTTCCTTCGCTTAATAATAAGTTTATCACTCTGCTTCTTAGGTCTTGTCTTATATCCTTTTGTGGGCACCCCCCAGGGTGTAACAGGATGTCTTCCTCCTGATGTTCTACCCTCGCCTCCCCCATGGGGATGATCCACAGGATTCATTGCAACTCCTCTCACCCTGGGCCTTCTATCAAGCCATCTTGCCCTTCCTGCCTTGCCAATTGAAATATTCTCATGCTCTATATTTCCCACCTGACCAATTGTAGCCTTACATTCAAGGGGTATCATCCTTACCTCACCCGAAGGTAGCTTTACCTGTGCAAATCTCCCCTCCTTTGCAATGAGCTGTGCATATGTGCCGGCTCCCCTTGCAAGCTGGGCTCCATGGCCGGGTTTCAATTCAATATTGTGGATATGCATACCAAGGGGTATGTCCTTAAGATATAGTGCATTCCCTGTCCTTATCTCAGCACCTTCACCAGATTCAACCCTGTCTCCCACTTTAAGCCCGTGGGGGGCAATAATATATCTCTTTTCACCATCCACATAATGAAGGAGTGCTATATTTGCTGAGCGGTTGGGATCATATTCTATGGAAGCCACCTTCGCAGGAATTCCATCTTTATCTCTTTTAAAATCTATAACCCTGTAAAGTCTTTTATGGCCTCCTCCTCTGTGTCTTACAGTCATTCTTCCTAAGGAATTTCTGCCACCACTCTTTTTAAGGGGCCTTAAAAGACTCCTCTCAGGCTCCTTTCTGGTAATCTCATCATATGTTATTACTGTCTGAAATCTCCTGCCCGGTGATGTAGGTTTTAAAATTTTTATTCCCACGGCCTAATCAAACTCCTTCAAAAAATTCAATCTTTTCACCCGGGGCAAGCCTGACAATGGCCTTTTTCCAGTCAGGCCTTTTGCCCTGGAATCGTCCCATCCTTCTTTTCTTTCCCCTTACATTGATGGTCTTTACATCAATAACCTTCTTTTTCAGCAACTTTTCTACTGCTTCTTTTATCTGGACCTTATTGGCAGACTTTGCCACCTTAAGGACAATCTGATTGTTCATCTCCTTTAGTATGGTTCCCTTCTCTGTTATATGAGGGCCTATAATGACACTGTGTATATCCATCAGCCTTTCAGTGCCTCCTCAATCTTCTTTATAGCGGATTCAACACACACAAGATGTTCATGAGTAAGAATATCATATACATTTATTCCTTCGTTTCTTAACAGTTTAAAGCCAGGAACATTTCTTGATGCCATATCCAGATTCTCATTTTTATTATCAATCACGATGAGCCCATTTTGTAGCTCAAATCTCTTCATAACATTAACAAATTCCTTTGTCTTTGGCTGTGGCAATTCAAAGCCATCAAGAACCAGTAATCTGTTATTTTGAAGCTTATCAGTCAATGCCATTTTAAGGGCAAGTCTCCGGACCTTCCTGGGAACTCGTTTTACATAGCTTCTGGGCCTGGGACCAAAAGCCACTCCCCCTCCCCTTCTTGTAGGAGAAGAAGCTGAACCAACCCTTGCCCTTCCTGTTCCTTTCTGTCTCCACAATTTTCGTGTGGATGCCTTCACTTCGGAGCGACTCTTGGTTGATGCAGTTCCTGTCCTCTTATGAGAGAGCTGACTCACAACCACCTGATGCAAAATATGCCCTTTAACTGGCACATTGAACACTTCATCGCTTAGCTCAATTTCGGAAATCTTCTCATTATTAATATTATATACATCAACTTTTGCCATGTTCCTTTCCATACCTTTACTGAATTTACTGGACCTTCATTATGTAAAGCAGTCCATTTCTGGGACCCGGGACTGCCCCTTTTATTGCCACAATATCCATCTCAGGACGAACATCCACAATCTCCAGATTCTTGATAGTATGCATCTCAAATCCCTTTCTTCCTGGAAGCTTTTTCCCCTTTACAACTCTCCCGGGTGTTGTGCTTGCGCCAATGGATCCTGGCACCCTGTGGGATCTGCTCCCATGGGTCTCTCTACCCCTTGAAAATCCCCATCTCTTAATAACTCCTGTAAATCCTTTGCCCTTACTTCGTCCGCTCACATTCACCTTGTCTCCAATATTGAAGATATCCACCTTTATCTCCTGTCCCAGTTCATACTCATCTATATTGTCCACCCTGAATTCTCTCAAATACCTGAAATAACCTTTACCCGCTTTATCAAAATGCCCTTTTAAAGGCTTATTTACTCTGCTTTCTTTTTGGGGTTCGAATCCCACCTGAATAGCATTATAACCATCCTTTTCCACACTCTTTTTCTGCACAACAATACATGGACCTGCTTTTACTACAGTAACAGGCACAACGGTGCCATCTTCTTTAAAGACCCTTGTCATACCCATCTTTTTTCCCATAATTCCCACAAGCATAAAACCCCACATCTCCTTTTAAAGTTTTATCTCCACATCAACTCCTGCTGGAAGATCAAGCTTCATCAATGCATCCACTGTTTGTTGAGTTGGCTCAAGTATATCTAACATCCTTTTATGAGTTCTTATCTCAAATTGTTCTCTGGATTTCTTATTAACATGGGGAGATCTTAAAACACAGAATTTGTTTATTTCCGTAGGCAGTGGTATTGGTCCTGCCACCTTTGCTCCTGTCTCCTTTGCGGTCTCCACTATCTCTCTTGCAGACTGGTCAAGTAACTTATGATCATATGCCTTGAGTTTTATCCTTATCTTCTGATTCTGTATCATGTTTTCAATCATGGATCAGTTCTTCTCCCCTTTATTCAATTATCTCACTGATCACACCTGCGCCAACGGTTCTGCCACCTTCTCTTATCGCAAACCTGAGCTCCTTCTCCATGGCTATGGGTGTTATCAAATTAACCTCCAGCGATACATTGTCCCCAGGCATCACCATCTCAACTCCTTCAGGTAATGTCACTACCCCTGTTACATCTGTCGTCCTGAAATAAAACTGCGGCCTGTATCCATTAAAAAACGGCGTGTGCCTCCCTCCTTCCTCCTTCGTCAATACATATACCTCAGCCCGAAACTTCATGTGCGGCGTTATACTACCAGGCTCCGCTACCACCTGCCCCCGCTCAACTTCATCCCTCTTAACTCCTCTCAATAACACCCCTATGTTGTCTCCTGCCTGACCCTGATCCAGCACCTTCCTGAACATCTCTACTCCTGTGCATACCGTCTTTATCGTCGGCCTCATCCCTACTACCTCTACCTCATCTCCTACCTTTATCACTCCTCTCTCTACCCTGCCTGTAACCACCGTCCCCCTGCCACTTATACTGAATACATCCTCTATCGGCATCAAAAACGGCTTGTCTATCTCCCTCACAGGCTCAGGTATATATTCATCTATCGCCTCCAATAACTCAAATATCGGCTTCACCTCCTCACTGTCAGAATCATCACTCTCCAACGCCTTCAACGCACTACCCCTCACTATCGGTATCTCATCTCCAGGAAAATCATACTTGCTCAATAACTCCCTTAACTCTAACTCCACTAACTCTATCAGCTCCTCATCATCTACCATGTCACACTTGTTTAAAAATACCACTATCGCAGGCACACCAACCTGCCTCGCTAACAATATGTGCTCCCGAGTCTGCGGCATCGGACCATCATCCGCCCCTACTACCAGTATCGCTCCATCCATCTGCGCCGCCCCTGTTATCATGTTCTTTATATAGTCCGCATGCCCAGGACAATCTACATGCGCATAGTGCCTCTTCTCCGTCTCATACTCCACATGCGCCGTCGCTATCGTGATACCCCTCGCCTTCTCCTCAGGCGCCTTGTCTATCTCATCAAACGGCACATACTCCGCTAACCCCTTCTTCGCTAAATGCTTCGTTATCGCCGCCGTCAGCGTCGTCTTACCATGATCTATGTGCCCTATCGTCCCTACATTCACATGCGGCTTCTTCCTCTCAAATTTCTTCTTCGCCATTCCTCCTTCCCTCCTGTTA
>JALVMZ010000330.1 GCA_027032655.1 Desulfobacteraceae bacterium | reverse complement strand
AAAATATATAAAGAGAATCTTAAATATATTCGATAAGATTATATGAAAAGAGCAAAAAGGAAGGTGTATGTATGAAAGATAATGAACACCGGCCATATAAGAGGAAGGTAGTTTATATACATAGGACATTTCAGCGTAATTTTATTTTGAAATTCTGTCTTATTGCAGCGATTGCACTGGTTATTGCCAGCCTGCTATTGTATTTTATATCCAGGGATAGTGTTACAGCCACTTATCATTATCACCATCTTGCTGTTAAGAGCACAGCAGAGGCCATTATCCCGGGACTCATTATAACCAATGCCTTAGTGCTTGTAGGGCTTATAATTGCAACAGTATTTGTTACACTTTACATATCTCATAAGATTGCTGGCCCACTTTATAGACTTAATAAGTCCCTGGATAGTATAGGTATGGGTGATCTCAGCATGCATATAAAACTTAGACAGAATGATCAGCTTGAAGAATTTGCCTCAACGATAAACAGGATGGTTGTGAATCTCAGGAAGAGGGTTAAAGAGATTGAATCAATGATTCAGGAGTTGAAGTCAAAAACTGAACAGTCCACCTATAATCATAACTCCATAAGAGAGGATATAGAAAGAATTGAACACAGGCTCCAGGAGCTTTTCACAACTGCCGAGAAGGAGTAAATCCAGGTGAAATGGGCAGGGGTGATTATTTTCTTTTCCGTATTATTCAATTCAATACCCGGAATCTGCCAGCATGACTATATTTATCAAACTAATCTTATAACTATCTATTATAATGACAGGTCAGTGCTTTTAAGATTTAAAGAAAGAATTAAACCTGATGCAATGGCCCTTGCAATAGATAATATATTATTGGGTGAGGAATTGAATCCAGATGAAGAACTCAAAAGATATGTTGATAAGCTATTTCAAAAGGTGCAATTAATTCTTGATATGCCCAGGCCAAAATTGAAGATTAAGATGCGTCTCTTTTCTGAATATGATGACCTAATGAAGGTATATAATAAATACACTAAAGGGAAGGGAGCTTCTCCACCTGCTTTTTTTATGGAATCTGAAAATACAATCTTTATAAATGTCAGAGCTGTCACAAGAGGTATTCTGGCACATGAAATGGCACATGCTGTAATATCAGATTACTTTATTATTGATCCTCCATCAAATGTGGCAGAGATTCTATGCCGTTATGTGGATAAGAAGATATCAGGTCAATCATTTCAACGATTTCCAGGGAAGAGGAGGTATTAATGAAAAGGCAGGGTCTGATTATTTGTTTCCTGGCCATATTTCTATTTGTAACCAGAGGCATAGCATCTGAGACCTTTCATCTGGTGATATTACATACCAATGA
>JALVMZ010000329.1:1167-12923 GCA_027032655.1 Desulfobacteraceae bacterium | reverse complement strand
CCACAATCAGGGCATTTTCCATCTGAAATCCTTTTTTTCCTTATATAAAACCCAAATCTTTCAATAAGAAGTGCCTGACACTCGGGACAATAGGTGTTTTCACCCTCATCACCAGGCAGGTTTCCTAAATATACAAACCTGAGTCCCTGTTCATATCCTATCTCTCTTGCCCTCTTAATACTTGATGCTGGTGTGGTAGGGGCATGAATCAATCTGTATGTGGGATGAAATCTGCTTATATGCCATGGTATATCTGGCGATACACTTTTAATGAATCTTGCTATCTCCTGCAATTCATCCTGTGAGTCATTATATCCTGGTATCAAAAGGGTTGTAACCTCAACCCAGACCCCCATATTTTTCATATACTGTATAGAGCTTAGCACTGGAGATAGGCGGGCCCCGCACTGTTTCTTATAGAATTCATCCCTGAAAGACTTAAGATCCACATTGGCACCATGAAGAGATGAGCCCATCTCCTTGAGGGTCTCCTCTGTCATATAACCATTTGTAACAAATACATTTTTTAGCCCTCTTTTAACGGCAATTCTTGAAATATCAAGTGCCAGTTCAAAATAGATGGTGGGCTCTGTATAGGTATAGGATATAGAACTGGACCTATTCCTCAATGCATCTTCCACTATCTCATCAGGACTTATAGCCCTTCCCATTATCTGCTTCAGGTCCGATGGCATCTGGGAGATATCAGCATTCTGACAGAAAAGGCATCTGAAATTACATCCCACAGTTGCAATAGAATATGATGAAGAACCCGGAAGAAAATGAAAAAGAGGCTTCTTCTCTATTGGATCCACATGTGTGGCAATTATCCTGTCATAAACAAGGCTATACAATATGCCATCGCGATTCTCTCTTACACCACAAATGCCCTTTGCACCTGACTTTATTATGCATCTATGAGCACAGAGATTGCACCTTACCCTGTTATTGTCCATCTTTTGATAAAGATATGCCTCTTTCAATTTAGATATCTCCTTTCGTTATGGTTAAATCCCCCTTTCATTGTTAGTCCACCCACTATTGATTCAGTTGCATCCTTTATTTTTACGCTCAACGGCAGTCCTTCTGTTCTCATCTTATAAACAAGGCTCACTGAGAGCACAATAAATGATCCAAATGGACAGGGTTTCATCTCCCTTTTTTTATTTAACTTCTTGCCTATTCTTGAAACCCAAGGAGACCATGGTAAATTACAATACCATTCCATCTCTACATCGCCAAGAATACTTTTAATATAACCTTTTAACTCCCATAAATTAAAGAACCTTGCTTCAGAAAATAGACCTTTTTGAAACAGTCCTCTTATCTTTTCTGAGATACAAAACCAAGAGAAACTGTTAAAAAAACCAATACATATCCATTTTCTGGAGACCCTTCCTGCCTCAGCTATTGCCTTCTTAAAATCATCAACGAACTCCAGGGTATTAATCAACATTACCAGTTCAAACTGATTGTCCTCAAAAGGAATATCTTCTGCAATCCCCATCTTGAATGTGCAAGCATTTCCCAATCTCTCCCTGGCCTTATCTATCATATATCCCGATGCATCTATTCCATACAGCTCAAATCCCCTGGATTCTAAAAGCGTAATATGATTGCCCATCCCGCATCCAACTTCCAGCACCCTATCACCAGAACGAAGAGGTATCCCTTCAAGTGCCTTACAAACAACTCTGGTAAAAGCCATACCCTCTCTGGAATTAAGCCAGGAATCATACGACCATGCAATTCTTCTGTTAAAAACTAAAGCCAAATCAGAGACTTCTCCTGTTTGACATTTATTTATTTATAATATATTTTATAATTATTATATGTAAACAGACAATTAAGTTAAATCATGAGATGTAAATACCACCCAGACAGACCTGCATATATCAGATGTGAAAAGATGCAGATTGGATATTGTGAAGAGTGCCTCGAAAATTGTGAAGCTTGCACTGATCCCTGTGGATATTGTAAGTTCAGATCTCAGTGTATAATATGGGAAAGATGCAAAAGGAGCGCTAAAAGATATAGATTAGAGCAAGAAATAAAGGGTAGTTCCTCTCAATAGATGTGGAAAAGAATAAAAAGATAAAGGGTGTGCTCTTCGACTTAGATGGGACTCTTACAAGACCGGGGTTAATTGACTTCAATACCATAAAAAAAGGAATTGGATGCCCTCCCGAGATCCCCATCCTTGAATTTATTGAAACAAAAAAGGGGAATGAAAGAATATCCATTGAAGAATTTTTAAATCAGCAGGAGATAAAGTCTGCTACAATGGCCACTCCAAATGATGGAGCTGAGGACTGTGTTTTAAAATTAAAAGAAATGGGGCTTAAACTTGGTATATTTACAAGAAATAGTCTCGAATCTACCCTATTAACCCTCAAACGGCTTCCCAATATTTCTGAAAAAGACTTCTGTGTCATTATCTCTCGTGAAGATATTCCTCCTAAACCCCATCCTTATGGAATAATTAGGGCCTGTCATAGCATGGGAATAAATCCTCATGAGTTAATATTTGTGGGGGATTATAAATTTGATGTGGATGCAGGAATAAGGGCTGGTGCTATCTCTGTATTCCTTGCAAATGGTAATGGAGCAGTATTCCCATTCAATGGTCCTAACCCCCATTATATCATTGACAGGCTATCAGAGCTTCCTGCCCTGATTGAATCCCTTTCTTGAAGCCATTCTCTTGGCAATTAAACTGAAAAACAGTGTTATCATAATGGTTAGTATTGCTGCCGCTGTTATTATGAGTATTATCCTTTCAGATGTTTGAGCAACCTTTTGTATCTCATCTCCCGCAAAATACCCTATACCGATGAAGAGAACAACCTGTATCCCCACTGATATACTATCTACTATTAGAAACCTTATCCATGGATATTTTAAAGCCCCTGCTGCCACATATGCAGCAGCCCTGAGGCCAAATGTAAACCGTGCAATAAACAGTGTCCAGCCCCCCCAGTTTTTGAATGCAGATTCACATCTCTCAAACCGATCATTACCAACCCAATCCTTTATCCTTCCAGAAAAACCGGGTCTTTCAAATATCAATCTAATAGATGTAAATAACAGAAAATCTCCACCCAGAATGGACAGGACACATAAAAATACTCCCAAATGTGGCGGAATGGCCTTCTGATATATAGCATATCCGCCTCCCATGAGCAGTGGATTTTCTGGCACAGGGAAGCCAAGACCTCCCACAAAAAGTGTAATACATACTACCCAGAGGATATATTCCCCCTTCATTTCCACCTTCCAATAAATTTATTCTGCTTTTACCAGGACCACTTGACCAGGAAAAATGATACTGCGGGGTGTTAGATTATTTAACTTCAGGAAATCATACAGGTTCATTCCATGCTTTTTTGCAATAATATATGGAGAATCACCTCTCTTTACTTTATATCTTATGGTGTTTTTATAATTGGCCCTTTTCTTGGATAGAGTTGCAATCTTTAGGACCTGCCCAACCCTAAGAACAGGGCTCCTTAAGTTATTTAAGGAAATAATAATATCTGTAGTGGTGCCAAACTGTCTGGCTATCTTCCAGAGAGAATCACCTTTTTTAACCACATAATTAAATACACGACCAGACGCCGGGGCTCTATAGTGTTTAGAACCACCTCGTGAAGCCATCTTTAAGTGTCTTCCTGTTGGAATCTTAATTACCTGTCCAGCCCTGATATAGTTCCTCTTTCTTAAATTATTGACCCTCATGATTGAGCGAACACTTGTTCTGTATTTTGAGGCCAGATATGACAAGGTCTCACCCTTCCTCACCTTATGATAAATATAAAGTGGAACAGGGGGCTTCCATACCGGTATATCTTTCATCCTGGCAAGGAGTAACTCCCCTTTCCCCGGGGGGACTTTAAGATTATAAGGTCTATCAGGGGTAAGGGCATATCTTAATTCTGGGTTCATTTCTTTCAATGTCTTGAAATCGATATTCAAAACCTTTGCAATTGTCTTAAGATGAACCTGTTTATTTATGGTAACTTCCTCAGTAATAAGTTCCCTGTCTGGTGTCGGAAGCTTGAAACCATATTTTTCAGGGTCATTCAGGATATGAAGGACAGCCAGAAACTTTGGCACATAAAAGGCGGTCTCCTGTGGCAATCTCCTGTATAGATCCCAGAAGTTATCAAGATAATTAATCTTCTGTTCTCTTATACATTTTAAGACCCTTAGCTCACCACAATTATAAGCAGCCAGCACTGTGGTCCAATCCCCAAATATCTGATGGAGTTCCTTTAAATATGATATGGCAGCCAATGTGGATTTTTCAGGATCCATCCTTTCATCCACCCATCTATCCCTTTTAAGACCGAACTTATACCCTGTAGATGCAATAAATTGCCAGAGCCCCAATGCCCTTGCCCTTGACATTGCCTTTACATTAAATCCACTTTCAATCAAAGGAAGCCATGATAGTTCTTCTGGCAATCCTGCCTCTTTCAGTGCTCTCACAATCATGGGACGAAATCTACCTGAACGCCTGTAAGCCCTGAGAAAAAATGCCCTCTCTCTGCCCTGAAAAAGCCTTATTGCACGTTTTACATGTTCATTCATGGTAAGAGGAATAACCTTATAAGTGCCATTTACAGCAGTAAATCTTGAACTATAAACCTCAATTATTCTCTTTGATATTGTTACTCGAAGGTCCTCTTTCTGCTGTAAAACCTCAGAGTTGGGATCATCATCCACCTGTAATATCAAGGAATATGCCTTGTCCAGAGCGGCTATAGCATTTTCCAGGTCACCCTGCTCCCAGTAACCATTTGATGCCTGTATAAATTCCATTGCTGAGTCAATAAGCTCCTGATTCCTGTTGGGGTTTTTATTGCCAGTTATGTTTTGCTTTTCTCCTGAAACAACTGAAACTGTGCTCCCTTTTTTAGATATTTCAGATTCATGGACCGGCTCTGGTTGTTTTTTGTATTCTTCTGACGATCCTGGGGGAAGAGGTCCTTTTCCTTTTTCATATTTACTTATTACAATCTTCTCCGGACCTCTATCTATACCTTTCCCGGGAGCACATCCTGTAATAAAATTGAAGAGGATAAAAAAGGATGGTAAAAGAAAGAATAAAGGACTTTTTTTTATGGACATTATTACCTCATAAAGGAAAGAAGTCATGAAATCCCTTGAGAAAATTTTCAAGGAGTATAAAAAAAAGATTTCATGTGGTCAACATAAGATATTAGATATAATCTCTTTTGAAAAGGAAGACTTGATATTAATATCTTCAAATTGTATATTAACAGAGTTTTAAAGATGATTCCTCTTAAAATATATCCAAAAGGGAAACGGATTAATGGAATTGCTTCCGGAATCAATAAAAGAAATCTCTTCAAAAAGAAAGTGTCGTGCCTGCGGTGTATATCCTATAAAGGCAGGGAGAAGATACTGCTCCAAGGAATGCAGAAAACATATACAATGGGTTCTTTCTCTATCAAAGGGTCTGCTTAAGGCATTCAATGCAAGATATGCAGCATTCTCTTTTACCAAACATTATATTATCCTTGATGTCTTGCCTGTATGGTCAAAAGAGATATCAAGATTCAGTTTTAAAAGAAGGCCCGGGAGGAAACCTGCTGATGATCTAAAAGAGCTCATACTCTTATCCGGTGAAGAATGGTATAGACTCATAAATAATAATAATTCAAAGACTTATGCATCATTATTTCTATTAAAAAAGAATCACACCAAGGATATCCCGCCTGATTCCATAATGCCAGAAGCAAAATTACGCCCAAGATTCACAAAAAAGGAAAAGGAATACCTGCAACTATTACAATTAAAAGTTGAAGAACTGGTATCTGAAGGACATGTTAAAAAAATAAAGTCTGCATATAAGAATCTTGCGAAGATATATCATCCAGACATGGGAGGAGATGAAGAAAAATTCAAGAAATTAAATGAGGCCCATCAACAGTTGCTAATCTGGGCCAATAACCCCCAATATACATCTCGAAAGGCCCTGATTGATTCATGGTCCTATGACGGTGCAACAAATAGATGGACACCTCCCCTCTAATTTAAATCCGGATTAGAGAAATCCAATGTGCAGATCTGGACCCTGTAATGGCCTTTAAACCGTCCTGAATTCTCTTTTAACACCTTTTTTATTTCACATTTTATCACTTTGGGATCATATGAGAGTCTCTGGGAATAAAATCTTATATCAACTATATCACCTTCTTTGATATAATTAATAATCTCTGAATCCTCTTTTATAATGACTTCAATACAATCATTTGAGATAGCCTGTATTTTGAATCTATAGGAATACAAGAGATCTTTTAAAGAGAACTCCAAGCTGTAAAATCTACCTATTATCTCCTGAGGGTTTATTATAATATTATCTCGATTACTCATTTATTCTTTTAGAATTCTAACAAAATTATTTAAACTTTTATAAGAAAATACAATCTTTGTCAATTTAAAAATTAAATTAAACATATTACTAATAATCTTATTTTTCTTATGGACTTGACAGGTATTGAAAGATTATTTAGATTTTATAACCTTTATTTTTTAGGATTTTAATAATCTTCTTACTAAACCTGATATTATGGTGAATAAAAGACTACAAAAGACAAGAAATATAGGCATTATTGCACATATCGATGCCGGTAAAACCACGATCACTGAAAGGATACTTTACTATACAGGAAGGGTTCATAAGATGGGGGAGGTCCATGATGGTGA
Organism: Desulfobacteraceae bacterium; assembly: GCA_027032655.1. Lineage (GTDB taxonomy): Bacteria > Desulfobacterota > DSM-4660 > Desulfatiglandales > JALVMZ01 > JALVMZ01. The sequence goes on along the minus strand of JALVMZ010000329.1, from coordinate 6,188 downwards.
AGCCACCATGGACTGGATGGTGGAAGAAAAGGAAAGAGGAATCACCATCACATCAGCAGTAACATATTGCCAGTGGAAGGCACATCATATTAATATCATTGATACACCAGGTCATGTGGACTTCACCATAGAGGTGGAAAGGTCACTTCGAGTCCTTGATGGAGCAATCGGTGTATTTTGTGCTGTGGGAGGAGTTGAACCTCAATCTGAAACCGTATGGCATCAGGCTGATAGATACAGAGTGCCCAAAATAGCCTTCATAAATAAAATGGACAGAGTGGGTGCAGATTTCAACCGGGTAATTGAAATGATGAAAAAGAGGCTTGGTGCAAATCCGATGATCCTTCAGCTCCCTGTAGGAAGGGAGGAAAAATTCAACGGCGTAATAGATTTGCTCAAGATGAAGCACATCATCTGGAGGGATGAAACACTTGGTGCAGAATTTGAGGAAGAAGATATCCCGGAAGATCATCTTGATGAGGCATTGAAATATCGGGAAAACCTTATTGAGGGGATAGCAGAGCTGGACGATGATATAATGAATAGGTATCTTTCAGAAGAGGAAATCGACATAACCACATTAAAAAAGGCGATTAGATCAGCCACATTGAAACTTCAAACAGTTCCTGTATTCTGTGGAGCAGCTTTAAGAAATAAAGGAATCCAGCCTCTCCTGGATGCCATTGTTGATTATCTTCCATCTCCCAGTGATATACCCCCCATTACAGGATTTGATCCGATAAAGAAGACAGAAATAAAAAGACTTGCAGAACCCAAGGGCCCTTTCTGCGCCCTCGCATTTAAGGTGGCCATGGATCAGAAGAGAAAACTCTCTTATATAAGAATCTATTCAGGTTCGTTGGAGGTTGGCAATACAGTATTTAATCCCACAAAAGACTCTGAAGAGAAGATATCCCGGATACTCAGGATGCACGCAAATAAAAGGGAAAGGGTGGATAAGGCCTCAGCAGGGGATATAGTGGCGGTATTAGGATTGAAATCAACCACTACAGGGGATACGCTGTGTGAAAAAGATTCACCGGTTGTCCTAGAACCCATGCAATTTCTGGAACCTGTTATCTCATCTGCCATTGAGCCAAAAAGTGTTAGAGAACATGATAAGCTACTTGACGCATTAAGTAAGCTCACCGAGGAAGACCCCACATTTAAATTCAGGTTAGATGAAGACACCTCTCAAATAATAATTTCAGGAATGGGTGAATTACACCTCGAGGTCATTACAGAAAGATTAAAAAGGGAATATTCTGTAGATGTGAAGCTTGGAAGACCCCAGGTGGTTTATAGAGAAACCATCACAAAAGATATTATCCATGAGGAGATATTTGAAAAAGAGATTGCCGGACAAAAACATTTTGCAGGTGTAAAGATTCAACTGAGCCCACTTAATAGTGGTTCAGAGGTCAGATTCGTGGATAGATGTGAAAACCCGAATCTAACAGAAGAGATACTTTCCCACATATCAGAGGGAATAAAAGAGGCATCTACAAGTGGACCATTAATGGGTTATCCTTTGATAAGGATCCAGGTTGCACTCCTTGATATCAAATTGCATGAACTTTACTCTGACTTAATGTCATTCAGGGTGGCAAGTTCAATGGCTATACAGAAGGCTTCCCAGATGGGAGAACCAATTCTGCTCGAGCCAATTATGAAAGTAGAGGTGCTGGTTCCAGATGAATTTATGGGAGAGGTTATAAATGATCTAAATATGAGGCAGGGTAGGATTGAAAATATAACATCCCAGGAGCCGATTCAAATAATAAAGGCAAGTGTGCCTCTATCAAAGATGTTTGGTTATTCAACGGCCTTAAGATCAGCTTCGCAGGGTAGAGGGACATTTACCATGCAATTCAGCCATTACGATCATGTGTAAAAGACCACCTCAAATTATTATGTCAGATTTACTTTCTTTTTCCCCTGACTTATTGATGTAATGGGGAACAATTATTAGCCAAATATAATTATTATATGCGCTCACCTTTTTCCATGGTATGGCCTTTTAAATAATCCATAAATGAATCATATATCAAAATAGACATAATAACATGCTGAATTCACTAAAAAATACTTGACATTTTTCTATAAAGGTATTTTATAGATAATTAAACCATTAATCTTTTCATATCCCCAGCTCAAAAGGAGGATAGATGAGTCATCCTCCTTCAAAAATTTTGTTTAAAAAAACGGAGCGTTCTCCTCCTGGAGTCTAACCTATATCCCTTCGTGAAGCTGGTTTGATTTAGAATTTAAACAATATTAATTCATTAAACAAGAGAGGAGAAGATATGAAGATCACTCGTAGAGACTTTTTTAAGATTACGGGTGCTTCTGCGGCGGGTGTTATGGTTTTTGGACTGGGGATCAACCTTAAGCCATTCAGGGCTCATGCTCAGACTCTTAAAATTCGATATGCCAAAGAAACTACAAGTATATGCTGTTATTGTGCAGTAGGCTGTGGTGTTATTGTTCATACAGGTCTTGCTGGAGCAGGAAAGATAATAAATGTGGAAGGTGATCCTGATCATCCCATAAACGAAGGGGCATTGTGTTCAAAAGGTGCTGCATTGAGTCAGCTTGCTAACAATGAAAATCGTATTACAACCCCTCTATATAGAAGACCAAATAGCACCCGATGGCAGAAGGTGTCATGGGACTGGGCCCTCTGGCAGATAGCCAAAAGGATTAAGGACACCAGAGACAAGACATTTACATCAAAAAATGAAAAGGGGCAGGTGGTCAATCGAACCCTGGGAATAGCTCATGTGGGAAGCGCTGCCCTTGATAATGAAGAATGCTGGCTTATACAAGCCATGATGAGGGCGCTGGGACTGATTTATATAGAACATCAGGCACGTATCTGACACAGCGCAACAGTTGCGGCTCTGGCAGAGTCGTTCGGACGGGGCGCAATGACCAATCACTGGATTGATATAAGAAACAGTGATTGTATTTTGATTATGGGATCGAACGCAGCAGAGAACCATCCAATCTCTTTCAAATGGGTGACTGAGGCAAGAAAAAGAGGTGCAAAACTAATCAGTGTTGATCCAAGGTTTACCAGAACATCTGCTGTTGCAGACTTTTATACATACCTGAGATCAGGCACTGATATTGCCTTCCTGGGTGGAATGATAAAATACATCCTGGACAATGAGAAATACTTCAAAGAGTATGTGGCAGAATATACAAATGCCTCATTTATTTTGACCGAAAATTATGGTTTTAAGGATGGACTCTTTTCAGGTTATGACCCCAAGAGCCGGAAGTATGACAAGAAGATGTGGGCATTTGAAAAAGATGAAAAAGGAATACCAAAGAAGGACCGAACCCTTCAACATCCAAGATGTGTATTTCAGCAATTGAAAAAGCACTATAGTAGATATGACCTGGATACGGTATCAGCAATAACTGGGACACCCAAGGAGGATCTCCTGAAGGTATATGAGATGTATTCTGCCACAGGAGAAAAAGGGAAAGCCGGCACCATTATGTATGCCATGGGATGGACACAGCATACAGTGGGAACCCAGAATATCAGAGCAATGGCCATCATCCAATTACTTCTGGGCAATATGGGTGTGGCTGGTGGCGGAGTAAACGCACTTAGAGGTGAATCAAATGTCCAGGGATCTACCGACCACTGTATTCTCTGGCACATATGGCCTGGATATCTAAAGGTCCCCAAGGCATCATTGGCTACACTCGATGCTTACAACAAAAAGTATACCCCCAAGACTAATGATCCTTTGAGTGCCAACTGGTGGGGGAATTATCCCAAATACTCAGTAAGCCTTCTGAAATCATTTTTCGGTGAAAAGGCAACCAAGGAAAATGATTTTGGATATAGCTGGCTACCAAAGGCAGATGATGGAATAGCTTACTCCTGGCTGGATATATTTGATGCCATGTATAAAGGTGAAATAAAGGGATTCTTTGCATGGGGACAGAATCCTGCAGGGTCAGGAGCAAATGCCAATAAGACTCGTAAGGCCCTGGCAAATCTTGATTGGATGGTAAATGTAAACATCTTTCCCAATGAAACTGGCTGGTTCTGGAAAGGGCCTGGGATGGATCCTAAAAAGGTAAAAACGGAGGTATTCTTTCTGCCATGTGCTGTATCCCTTGAAAAAGAAGGCTCCATTACCAACAGCGGAAGATGGATGCAATGGAGATATAAGGCCGCTAAACCACCTGGAGAGGCAAGATGCGATGGAGAGATCATCATTGATCTGATGAAGAAGGTTAAGTGGTTTTATAGAAAGGATAAAAACGCGGTTTTTCCTGAACCTATCCTGAACCTCAAATGGGATTACACAACTGCAGGGAAATATGATCCTCATAAGGTGGCAAAGGAGATAAACGGATACTTCCTGAGGGATGTTACTGTCAAAGGGAAAAAATTCAAAAAGGGAGACCTTGTTCCCAGCTTTGCCTATCTCCTCGATGATGGCTCCACCAGCAGTGGTAACTGGCTTTACTGCAATTCTTATACCAACAAAGGAAACATGTCTGCAAGGAGAAGTAAAAAGGATCCTACACGTATAGGACTTTATCCTGAATGGGCGTGGTGCTGGCCGGTCAACAGACGAATTATATATAATAGGGCTTCGGTTGATAAATATGGCAGGCCATGGGATCCTGAACATCCAGTTATAAAATGGGATCCCAGTGCAAAAGGAGGTAAAGGCGGATGGGTAGGAGATGTCCCGGATGGTGGATGGCCTCCCATGCTTAAGCCCGATGGGACTCCAAACCCAAAGACAAAATACCCATTTATTATGAAGCCAGAAGGACATGCCCACATATTTGGCCCTGGAAGGGCAGATGGTCCATTCCCAGAACACTATGAACCCATGGAATGTCCTGTGGAAAAGAATCTCCTATCCAGTCAGTTAATCAACCCAACCGCTCCAAAATATGGAACAGATATGGATGTGTATAGAACATGTGACCCGAGGTATCCAATAGTAGCTACAACCTATAGGTTATCTGAGCACTGG
>JALVMZ010000329.1:712-1157 GCA_027032655.1 Desulfobacteraceae bacterium | reverse complement strand
CTCCAAGGGGTTCTGTCAAAGCAGTTGCCCTGGTCACACATCGATTCCGTCCCTTCAAGGTGGAAGGAAATGTGATTCACCAGGTGGGGTTACCCTGGCACTATGGATGGGTGTATCCCAAAGATGGAGGGGATTCAGCCAACATCCTTACACCTTCCACAGGGGACCCAAATACCAGGATACCTGAAACCAAGGCCTTTATGGTCAACATCAGAAAGATGTAGAAAGGGGGGTATTAACGATGATGGGAAAGGCATTTTTTATTGATACCACGGTATGCACAGGGTGTCGTGGCTGTCAGATAGCATGCAAGCAGTGGAACCAGTTGCCTGGAACCAAGACCAAAAACAGGGGAACCTATCAGAACCCTGAAGACCTCTCTTTCTACACCTATAAACTGGTTAGGTTTAAAGAGTATCTGGGTCCTGATGGTAAACCTGTATGG
>JALVMZ010000329.1:0-702 GCA_027032655.1 Desulfobacteraceae bacterium | reverse complement strand
CTGCTGATGAATCTGTCCCAGATGGAATTATTATTGATGGGGAGACAGGAGCGGTCCTCTATACAGATAAACTGAAAAAGGCGAACGCCAAAGATATTATAGAGGCCTGTCCGTTCAATATCCCAAGGGTTCAGAAAGGGACAGGCTTTATGGCCAAATGCACCATGTGTGTGGAGAGGGTTCACAATGGCCTTCTTCCTGCATGCGTAAAGACCTGTCCCACAGGTGCCATGAACTTTGGGGACAGGGACAAGATGATTGCACTTGCCAAAAAACGTCTGAGCGAAGCCAAAAAAGATTTTCCTTCTGCAACACTTACCAACATAGAAGATGTGAGAGTGTTTTATCTGTTAAAAGATGAACCATCCAAATACTATCAGTTCGCAAGCATAAAGAGGTCTCCAGAACTTATGGATCGAAAGATGGCCATGAAACGCATTGCAGGATCTATTAAGAAGCTGGCACTTAACCTGAACCCTATCAATATTAATAGTGCTTAACATATCAAGATGATTTAATTTAATAGGGCATCTCACCAAAAGAGATGCCCTGTTATTTTTACTCTGGAGATATAATAAGATGAAAAATGAATCACTTCTACAGGCAAAAAGATTAATAACAAAAAGACCATATGCAAAAGATGCTATATATTCATTTATTGAAATACAAACAGCTCTTAATGATATAGAACTAAAAGATATT
>JALVMZ010000328.1 GCA_027032655.1 Desulfobacteraceae bacterium | reverse complement strand
GCATGAAAGAGAAGAGCCTATAAAACGGCCATTTCCCTGGATCAGGCCCTCGATAACACCCTTATCAATTGTTTTAAACGGTTTATGTATGGATATTTTTATAAGAGGTAATGTAAGTTTTTCGTTTTTCTTTCTTCTTTTAAAGATAATTTTTCCGCTGAGATTGAGGTCTTTGTTCCTGGATAGACTGATTCTCTTTTCTTTGAATTTAATTTGAATTTCCTCAGTATTTATTTGAAGGAATATATCTTCTAAGTTGCACGAACTTATTTCGATATTCCTGAAAAGCAGGAGCCCCGCAAGTGAACCAGCAATCTTCTTAACCATGGATGATTCCGGGGAGGCCCTCTTCCCGAAAATGCTTTTCAATTCTTCAATATCATGTATGTCTGCTCTGATCCTCTTTATATCAATGCTATTAATCACAAGGGTCTTTTTTCCGAATCCTCCTTTAAGTGACATTGTTGAATATATACTGGATATCATAATCTTTGAGATATTATCAGGCCCCGGAGATTTAAGAATTATACCCTGTGCTGAGAGCCTGAGGGGTTTGAGAGAAATGGACACTTCTTCAATATCGCATTTCATGCCCAGGGCACTGGATATGGCATTTTCAAGGATTGGTTTTAATCTTTCCTGATGAAAATAGAGATAAACAGCACCCCCTGATACGATAAATAGAAGGGCAATAATGATTGAAAATACAATAATTAATCTCTTTTTCATTATTTTCTCTCTGCCAAGGAGCCAAATTTGGTTTTTAGATAGAAAATGGGGTCATTATGAGATTTCAGGATTTTTCTCAGAAAGTCCAGTGTTTTTGACATGGATTTATCATTCCTTTCGTATAATGAATGGAACAGTTCAAAGTCCCTGTGGTAAATGGCGGTGATTGCTATGTATGCATTATTCAATCCATACCTTCCAAAATGGATAAAATAGTCAGTTTTAAACATCTTTTTTGATGCCCTGAATCTCTTCTGGAATCTGGAAAATATCACTTTCTTTTTCTCCAGCTTTTTCTCCAGGCTGATTGATGCCCCATAGCATTCTTCAAGTTCATGAATTAACTGGTTTATAAGTTTTGAGAACCGAAGTTCATCTTTTATCAGGTCTCGGGCATATAATGTTAGGGCATGATTGTCCCCGAACTTTTCTTTTAAGAACAGGAATGCCCCGACTCTTCCCACCATAAGTGCCAGTCCTTCATTGAATCTGCTGTTGCCTTTAATGTATATGGTATTATGTGTCATTTCATGCAGTATGGTATCTGAAAGCTCAACAATGGAAGAATTAAGCATGTTCAGGGTAACCGGGTCTTTAAACCACCCAAGGGTGCTGTAT
>JALVMZ010000327.1 GCA_027032655.1 Desulfobacteraceae bacterium | reverse complement strand
ATAATTTGTATTGAATAAAAAAATTACAACCCTCATGATCATCTGCTGGAATATAAGGAAGCCACCTAAGATAAAATGCACTATCCCAACCAAGATCATATTCCGCACAAAGAGATGGGATATTTACAAATATCCACTCTCCATGCAAATTGAACACATGACGGATAAATGCTGTATTAACGGCTTGTTGTAATTGTGATTCTGAAAAGTTTGGTTCACGCATGATTTATATGGCTAACAATTAATAATATTATATTGGTATTATGTAATTTCTGTAAAATATTATTATGGGAATGTCAAGTAAAAATTGAGGAAATTGGGTTGATATGAGGCTAAATGTTAAATAATTATAAATATCATTATATTATTTATTATTTTTATTATATGAGAAATTATTGGGAAAAGGGATTGTTGATTCCTTTTGTATGAAGTAAACGAGGACTGATATTCCTGCAACTCCCATGAGTGCACCTGCATAAAATACTGACCTGATATTTAAGGCATCCACTATCATCCCTCCAAAAAGGGGACCGATTCCCATTCCTATACTGAATACCATGCCAAATATGGCCATTGTAGAGCCCATTCCGAATTTTCTCCCCTCCTCCACAATCATGGCAGAGGCTGAGGGCATTGAAATACTCCCCCCAAGGCTTCCAAGAAGGCATATTAAGAGCAACCCTAAGAAATTCCTTCCAGAGGGAAGAAGTGCAAGGAATGCAATGTTTCCAATACTTCCAATAATTACAAGTGCATATCTATTCCACCTATCTGCTATTATCCCGCCCAGAGGCTGAAGCATTGACATTACCAGGATATTTGCCGCAACCAGTATGCCTATCTGACTTGCAGTAAGGCCAATGGACATGCCTGCAAATACAGGTAAAAACCCTGCAAATATGCCCCTGCCTATGGCAAAGGCAAGCCTGAATCCCACAAGCCCTTTTATTACATTGCTTCTACCTATATCCCTGAATGAAGGCATTGATTCCTTGGGTTTTGTAAGGGCAGGCTCTGGCAGAAAAAAGGTAACAAGTAAAAAACCCAGCATATTCAGACCGCCCATGGCAATGAAGGCTGAGTCCATTCCAAAATGGTCTGTCAGAATACCTCCCATTAAAGGACCAAAGCCAAATCCCCCGAAAAAAGAGGCATTAAAATATCCCTGCCATTTTCCCTCTTCTTCCTCTGGGGATAAGTCCCCCACATATGCCTGGGCAATGGGGATAAGCATGCCTGCGGGAATTCCATGGATAAATCGGACAAAGGTGAGTTCATAGGTGTTTCTTGCCATAATATAGCCAAGGGAAAGAATTGAATATGAAAACATTGCAGATGCCAGGAATACCTTT
>JALVMZ010000326.1 GCA_027032655.1 Desulfobacteraceae bacterium | reverse complement strand
AAATAGGGGGGCTGAAGGCCTGATTCAATATAAATGGTTTCAATATCTTTCTTTATTTTCTGGGTTTGAGGATCGAGTTTTACACCATGTCCCTTTAATCTAATGAGATTATTCTCCTGAATGAGAGTCTCTTCCTGGATAAGCTTATTCAGTAAATAATCAAACATTCTGTCATTTTTATATCCCTTTGTCTTTGCCCTCAGTTCTTCCTTTGGCATTCCCTTTCTCAAAGGATACTCTGAATGATATCTCTTTAATTCTTCTAATATCCTCTCTTTCAACTGGTTTACAAATTGAAAATGGACATAAATTTCATTTTCAGGGTCATAGGGGACAATCTTTTCCTGGATTATAAGCTGATTAATAATATCCTTTGTATCTTCTCTGGACCTATTGAGAGAAAGGGCTATCTGCGCGAGATTTATCCCCGAGATTCCCGCTGCATTTACAAGGGTTATTATTTTATCATCTATAGAGCCGTTCTTCAGTAATTCCAGCTCTGATATGCTATCAGGTGACATGCGTTTTCTCTTCTTGGCAAATGGATTAAGAATTATACCTCCCCCTATTGTCCTTACAGGTGAATAGCTCCTTAAAATAAATCTATCACCTGATAGCACAACTGAGGGATGATCAAGCAGAATCTGGGCGTATCCTCTTTCTCCTGGTTTTAATTCTTCTTTTTCAAGGAGTATAATGCTGGATAGTATCTCCGCTGCCCCTGCATGGAACCTCACTTTTGTCCTGTTTTTTAAGGGGTATGGGGATGAGTCAAGGTGATTTATTTCAGCATCAATCCTTATTGTGGACCGAAGAGAGCCTTTTGCACCTATAACATCTCCTCTGTTTATTTGCTCCTTTTCCACACCCTGAAGATTTATGGCTGTTCTCATCCCTGCATCTACCCTGTTGACCTTCTTTCCATGGACCTGTATTCCCCTTATTTTTGAATCAATCCCTGATGGGTAGATGGTAATCTCATCTCCTGCACCAATAGAGCCTGAGATGGTGGTGCCGGTTACAACTGTTCCAAATCCCTTTATGGTGAAGACCCTATCCACAGGAAGTCTAAAAAATGGTCCTTTTTCTTTCTGGGGGATATCTTTAACAACACTTTCAAGGGCATGGATTAGTTCGTTTAATCCCTCACCTGTTTCAGATGATACTTCAATGATTGGGGCATTTTCAAGAAAGCTCCCGGATAAAAATTCCTTCACATCCTCTCTTACGAGCTCAAGCCATTCCTCATCCACAAGGTCAATTTTGGTTATAACCACAATTCCATATTGAATATTGAGGAGCTGGCATATTTCAAGGTGTTCCTTTGTCTGCGGCATAACCCCTTCATCTGC
>JALVMZ010000325.1 GCA_027032655.1 Desulfobacteraceae bacterium | reverse complement strand
TCATAGATGTGAGCCCCCGTGCAGATACACACGATACTGTGGTGGATGTCAATGGCAGAACATCAGATATGAATCCCAGCTAACCTTTAAAGAGCAGACTCTTGCGGATTCCCTTTCAAGAATAGGTAGAATAAGGGACATCGAGATTGAAGAGATAATTCCATCCGGTAAAAGATATGAATATAGAAATAAGATGGAGTTTTCCTTTTCTGATCGTAAATGGTTTTTGCCTGAAGATGTGGACCCTGATGCTGAGGGGGATGAAGTGGTGGATTTTGCCCTGGGGCTTCATCTCAGGGATTCATTTGATAAAGTAATTGATATAAAGGAATGTAAGATACAGAATCCACAGGGGAATCTGATACTTTCATTAATAAGGGATTATGTAAAAGATTCAGGTGAGCCCGTTTACTCCCAGAGCTCCCATAAGGGTTTCTGGAGAATAGCGATGCTCAGATATTCTCTGGCCCATAATGAATGGATGGTTAATGTGGTAACAAGCGAGGAGAGGGCTGATTTAATGGATGCCCTTTCAGAAAGGCTCCTCCATGAGGTAAGCAATATATCAACGATTGTTAATAATATAAATAAAGGTAAGGCCAGTGTATCCTATGGTGAGAAGGAGATTGTCCATTATGGATCCGGGTATATCCATGAAATGATCGGTCCTTTTAAATTCAGGATATCTGCCAATTCATTTTTTCAGACCAATTCTTATATGACACCTGTTTTATTCGAGAAAATAGAAGAATTTGGTGGGCTTTCAGGAAAAGAGACAGTGCTTGATCTTTATAGTGGCACAGGAACCATGTCTATTTTTCTTTCAAGAAGGGCGAGGCAGGTAACCGGTATTGAAATATCAGAAAGTGCCCACAATGATGCATTACTGAATGTCAGATTAAATGATGTTGATAACTGCAAATTCATTCTTGGAGATATAAAGGATGGATTGAGAAAATTAACCACAAGACCTGATATAATTGTTATTGATCCGCCAAGGGCAGGGATAAATAAGAAGGCAATGAGGATAATAATGGATATGGATGTCAGGCGTATAGTATATATTTCCTGTAATCCATCCACCATGGCAAGGGATTTATCATTATTGCAGGATAAATACAGGATTATAAAGCTTCAACCCATTGATATGTTTCCACAGACATATCACCTGGAGAGTGTAACCCTGCTTGAATTAAAAAATAAGGCTCTTCTCCAAATCAGTTGATAAAAAATATCATTAACTGTTGGAAATTATGATCATTATGGTTGAGTATAATTATAATGGAATATATAGAAGAAATCAGGCGGATGGTATCGTCCTTTCGCTTCCGTTCGCTACGCCATCCATGGCTT
>JALVMZ010000324.1 GCA_027032655.1 Desulfobacteraceae bacterium | reverse complement strand
CTTTCTCTCCCCCCAGAGGGGGGAGAGAGGAAAAAGAATAAGTGAGAAGTGAGATATAAGAAGTATTCCCTACCCCTTCATACTTCTCTCCCAAAGGGGGCAAGGGAAAAGAAAGAAGCCCTCCCTTCTCCCTGCCCCTCCCTCCTCCCGCAGGGAGAAGGGAGGGGAAAATAATAGGTAAGGAAAGAAAATCAGGAGAAGGATATTTCTAAACCCCTTTACTTCTTAAATTGAGCAATAGTATCAGCTAATTAGTCAATTATTAGTCAATCATTAGTCAATTTATAGAAAATTCCTGCACCTGCTTTCCCTGACTTTGTAAATATCCCCTTATCAATAAGTTGTTTTAAGTCTATTGTAGCCATCTGTCTGGATATTCCGTTCAATTCTTTATATTCCCTGTTTGTTATCTTCCCATTTTTCTTTACATACATTACAGCCTTTATCTGCCTTTCATTCAACCCCAGTTTCCTCAAATACTCCTCAGTATAAATATCTTTCCTGAAATAAAGGGAGAAACCTCCCATCTCCTCTCTAAATTCAGGCTCAGGTAAGCTGGCAATCTTCATATTCTCTATTATCCTCCCTGTCCCTGTCCCCATATCTTCTATCAATCCAGCAAGATAAAAGATATGAACAATTAAGGGATTTCGTGGAACAGAGGAATGGGGTCTCTTTAACTGCTCCAGGGTTATACCTTCTGGCAATCCACCAATGTTATAAAACCATATATAATCATCAAATACCTTAACCTGAGTCTGCACATTCCACCTGAAAATAGTCTCTGTGAATTAAAGCATTTATCAAAGCCTCCCTTATCGCAGGCAAAGGATAATCCCATATTTCCTCTCTCACAAACCCCTTTATCTCGTATCTCACATTGATGAAATTTTTTATTGCTTCTTCTCCTTCCACAACCTGTTTAAATAGATTTCCTCTTATTAGCCTATCTCCAATGGGTATTATCTCGTTCTTTAACCTAATAATTCTAAGAGCTGCATTAAAAAAATATTTCTGGGGATTTTTACCGAATAGAATTATTGCCGCATTTGTTAATCTGCCTTTTTCTGATAAGCTCAAGTGTTCAAAGAGAACATTTATGTCTGTATTCTCATCAAAAGCTGTTAGTCTTCCCTTTTTCTTTCCTATACTCATAAAATATTTGACTGTTTCTTCATCTATATCGTTAAAACCTGCTTTGTCGTTTATTAAAGAATCCCAATTTGTATCTTTTAGAAAGAAAGTTTTTAACCTTTCACTTTTCATTTCTCTCGTGGTATTCCCAACCCTTTCATAATATTTTCCGTTGAATGATATGGGGACTTTTGATTTTGGAACAGTTATAATAAGTATTTT
>JALVMZ010000323.1 GCA_027032655.1 Desulfobacteraceae bacterium | reverse complement strand
ATGCTTGATGGAGAGGAGATTCAGGTCTATGACCCTGAATCATGGCTTAATATGAATGCGGTTTACCCCAATGTGCGTAATATAGAGAACGATAAAGAATGGATAAAGGGTGTCCCTGGAATATGGGTTACCTGGAGGGGTGAGAGTGGAGGAGAGGACAAACTTATCATACACCCCCCATGCCTTGTTCTGGGTATTGGCTGTAACAGGGGCACCTCATCAGATGAGATAATGAGACTAATTCAGGACACATTCAACAACAACAGCTTATCCATCATGAGTATTAAATACATTGCATCAATAGAAGATAAAAGAGATGAAATGGGATTGATTGATGTGTCTTGTAAACTGAATGTCCCATTAAAATTCGTTTCCTTAAAAGATATATCAGATATAGATGTTCCAAATCCTTCGGACATGGTTCAAAAACACATGGGGGTTAAGAGTGTATGCGAAGCAGTAGCAATAAAGATAGCAGGTCAGGGCAATCTGTTAGTTCCCAAGGTAAAGTCAAGGAATGTAACGGTGGCAGTGGCGATTATGTCCTCCACATAGTGGGGATTGGGCCAGGAGCCCATGACCTTGTTACACCAAGGGCAAGGAATGTTCTTATGGCATCAGATGTGATAGTGGGATACCATGTATATCTAAAGCTCCTTGAACCTGAACTCAAAGAAGGGAAAGAGATAATATCCACCCCAATGAGAAAAGAGATTGAAAGATGCACCATGGCTATTGATAAGGTTCTGGGAGGCAGGAGGACCTCCATTGTATCGAGTGGTGATTCAGGGATATATGGCATGGCAGGGCTTGTATTGGAACTGCTTTATTCAAGGGGGCTCATTGATAAAGTGAGTGTTGAAATAGTGCCAGGAATTCCCTCTTTTGTGGCAGTTTCATCTCTCCTTGGTGCTCCGCTTATGCATGATTTTGCGGTTATTAGCCTGAGCGACCTTCTCACTCCCTGGGATAGGATTGAAAAAAGGGTGTTATCTGCCTCAGAGGGTGACTTTGTTATAGTGCTTTACAACCCCAGATCAAAAAAGAGGGACTGGCAGATAAAAAGGGCCATTGAATTGATAAGAGAACACAGGAGCCCTGATACACCCGTTGGTATTGTAAGGAATGCTGCCAGAGAGGATGAAAGCGTCTTTATCAGCACCCTGTCTCACATTGATTATGAGAGGATAGATATGCTCACAACCGTTATTGTGGGGAACAGCTCGAGCAGAATTATCTCTGATAGGATAATTACCCCGAGGGGTTACACTGAAAAATACATATAAGAGGATGGTAAATGATTGCAAAGACAGAGGATGAGACGATGGAACAGGACCTCTTTGAGCACAGACATGGTGGTATGGCAAAACTGGATATGAGGCGTCTTGGCGTAAAAGATAGAGATGTGATTGATTTCAGTGTAAATCTAAACCCCCTTGGCCCCCCCGAAATTATTAAGGAAAGCTGGCATGAGCTGGTATCTTTGATTGAGCCATATCCATCCATTCATGGTGATGGAATATTGGATTACTATGTCAGCAGATTCGGAATCAATGAAGGGTGTATCATATCAGGAAATGGCTCCACTGAGTTGATTTATCTTATCCCCAGGGCATTGAATTTAAATTCATCCCTGATACTCGTTCCCTCTTACAATGATTATCAGAGGGCATGTGCCATTTCAGGCACAAAGATATTAATACACATTATGGAGCCTGATGTATCAGGGGATTACGATTTTTCAGTTATTGAAAGCTATATGAATAAGGTGGACTCAGTCTGGCTTGGAAGACCCAATAATCCCACGGGATGGATGATTCCTGTTGAAACAATTTTGAATCTTTCAAAGGCACATCTTGATAAATGGTTCATAGTGGATGAGGCATTTATCCAGTTTGTGGATGGATGGGAAAAGAAGAGCCTGCTTACCACTGAAAGACCGGAGAATATAGTGCTCCTTCACTCACTTACAAAGTTTTACGCACTTGCAGGTCTCAGGATGGGTGCGGTAATCGGTGCCCCCCGGGTGATGGATTCTATCAGAAGGATTAAAGAGCCCTGGACAGTAAATGGCATTGCTGATGCCATCTCACGGCTATTGATTAAAACAGAGGAATATGAGTTGATGAGCAATCGATTCATTCAGTATGAAAGGATGCGGGTCTTTAAAGAACTTGAGTCCCTCAATTCTTTAGAAGTCTATCCCACCAGTGCCAATTTCTTTTTATTAAAATGGAACAGTGAAGTGAGTATGGACAGTCTCATCAAATACCTGCTTGAAAACGGCGTCTATGTAAGGGATTGCAGGAATTTTTATGGACTGAATGGTGATTTTTTTAGAATTGGTCTTAGAAAAAGAGAGGAAAACGATCTGTTAATATCCCTTCTTAAATCCTTTTAATCTTTCCTCTGGGGCTCATCTTTTAATATTATTCTTGCATCCACAATCTTTGCTCCTTTTTGATAAACCATAATGGGATTCAGGTCCATTTCCTGAATCTCAGGGTAAGCCTCCACTATATCAGAGCATATGACCAGAATCCTCCTCAGTATCTTTTTATCATAGGGGGGTGTGCCTCTCACTCCGTCCAGAATAGGTGCTGATCTTATCTCTTCCATCATTTTTTTTGCTGATGCCGATGATATGGGGAGCACCCTGAAGGAGACATCCTTCAGGACCTCAACCATAATTCCTCCCACTCCAAACATTATAATGGGGCCGAATTGATCGTCAATCTTGGTCCCGATTATCACTTCAAGGCCCTGTTTTGCCATAGGGGAAACCAGAACACCTCTAATATCTGCCCGGGGGTTATATTTCTTAGCGTTTTCAATTATTTCTTCAAATGCGGAACTGATATCTTCCCTTTTGCTAAGGTTCAGTTTTACTCCCCCTGCATCTGTCTTGTGGATAATGTCAGGTGAAACTATTTTTAGGGCCACCTCTCCTCCCATCTCCCGTGCATACTGAACCGCTTCATCAGGAGTATGTGCTAACCTGTCTTCAGTCACAGGAGCCCCATGAGCCTTTAGCAATGACTTTGCCTCATGCTCTAAGAGAAACCGTCTTCCTTCCTCCTGCGCCTTCCTGATGATTTTTCTCCCCGTAGATTTCGCTTTTGCTCCCCAATTCAGGACAAAATTCACCTTTGCATGGTATTCGTTCATGTAATTTCCTCTCTCAGCAAGGACACCTATACATTTGCATGCAACTGCCAGAGAATCATACACCGGGATATTATAATATCTAAGGAGCTCAATGGGATGTGTATTCTTGGAAGTGTAAAGGCTGTGAACAACTATGGGTTTTCCCCTTTTTCTTACAAGTTTCCCCATCCTGTGGGCTGCGTCCTCTTCCATTAATGTAAGGCTTTCAGCAAATCTGATTCCGTAGCCCCCAAATAGGCCCACAATCAGCAGCCCTCCAATATCGTGGTCCTTGAGCATAATGCTGGCGCATTCAGCAAAAATGGCCGGATCTGCATCGGCACCTCCTGCCACATCAACCGGGTTCCTGACTGCCGCTGTAAATGGAAGAATCTCTTTTAGTCTTTCCTGGGTTCTCTGACTAAGTGGGGGTATCTTAACACCAAGATCCGTGAGAATATCAGCCGCAATGGTTGCATGCCCTCCTCCATCAGTAAGTATCCCGATACTGTTATTCTTAATGGCTGGCAGGCTTGAAAGGGTTTCGGCCGCAGGAAAGAGCTCATCGGGATTTTCTATAACAATAATTCCTGCCCTTTCAAATGCCGAATGCGCCACTTCAGACATCCCGGCCAGGGCACCGGTATGAGAGCCTGCTGATAATTTTCCAGTAGCTGAGCGCCCGCTTTTAAGCAAAATGATGGGCTTATTCAGTGTGGTTTTATATGCCTGCTGCAGGAACTTCCTTCCCTCACTCATACCTTCCACATACATGAGAATAGCCTTGGTTTCGGGATCATTACCAAAGAACTCTAAGTATTCATGGAACTTAATATCTGCCTCATTACCCACACCCACATAATATGAAAACCCTTTCCGACTTTTGACCATGGCCTCGGTAATGATGGCAAGGGCCATATTACCGCTCTGGCTCACAAGGGCTATGTCGCCCCTCGGGACATCTTTAAGCCCTACCAGATTTAAGTTCTTCTTCAAATTCATCATGCCAGAGGTGTTTGGGCCAATGAGCCTGATCCCGTATTTTCTGGCAACCTTTACCACCTCAGCCTCCAGTTGCCTTCCTTCCTTTCCAAGCTCCCTGAAGCCGCCTGCAATGATCACCGCCCCTTTGACACCGCTCTTGCCACAATCTTCAAGAATGGAGGGTATGGTCCTGGCAGGGGTGGTTATTAATGCAAGGTCCACAGGCTCCTCGATATCTGAGACTCTGGCATAGCACCTGAGCCCTAATATGGATTTTTCCTTTGGATTGACCGGAAAGATACGCCCTTCAAACTTTTCATCCAGAAGAGTTTTTAC
>JALVMZ010000322.1 GCA_027032655.1 Desulfobacteraceae bacterium | reverse complement strand
AAAATATTTGGGAGGGAAACAATGGGAAGAGTATTATCTTTATTTTTTCTTATTATTTTATTCTTAGGAATCTTTCGGGCTAATGCCTTTGCCCATTGCCAGGTTCCATGCGGAATTTATGATGACGAGATGCGAATCCATCTGTTGGAAGAGCAGATAACAACCATGGAAAAATCAATAGATATGATAAAATCATTAACTGGAAAAGAGACTGCTCTGGATAAAAATCAGCTTATGCGATGGATAATTAACAAGGAAGAACATGCAACAAAATTTCAGATGATTCTCTGGAAATACTTCTTGACTCAGAGGATAAAACCCGTATCAAATGTCAATAAAGAATCGTATGATAAATATCTGAAAAAACTAAAACTTATTCATCTTCTTTCCTATTATGCAATGAAGGTAAAACAGAATGTGGATAAGAAATATACGGAAAAACTTAAATCACTTCTTAAGGAATTTTCCAAAATTTACCATATGAAATAATTAAATCAAATGCCTTTTAATGGTGATGAGCATATAAATTCCAGAGTCTCTTATAATGAAGAAACCTAAAGATGATAGATTTAATCCTGCCTTTCATAACCTAAAGGCATTGCTTGAAAAATCCAGCAGGATTAAGAGGGCACAGGAGTTCACAGAAGATAAAAACCTCTCACTTATAGATGAGGACGAGAAGTATTTCAGGGAGGCAATGGCAGGAGTAATTCCCCTCTCTGATACCAGACAAATACACATAAGGATTCCAAAATCTGATAAGAGGCCAAATCACCCACCTCCAGATGATGTCAGAGACACCCTTGAACAACTTCAGGCCCTTGTAAAGGGGGCTGTGGAGATGGATATCACATTCAGCGATGAATATATGGAGGGATGTGTCAGGGGAATAAGCCAGAAGATAATGAAAAAACTGAAAAAGGGCAGGATAAGGTATCAGGACTATATTGATCTTCACGGTATGACCAGGAAAGAGGCGGAGATGAGAATAAGGGAGTTCCTGATAAGCTGTTACAGAAAGGGTATAAGGTGCGTTCTGATTATCCATGGCAGAGGACTTAACTCACCTCAAAACTACCCTGTTTTAAAGGAGATGCTCCCTCTCTGGCTTAATAGGGGTCCGGCCCGTAGAATTGTCCTTGCATTTGCAACAGCAAGACCATATGATGGAGGACCGGGGGCGATCTATGTGCTCCTCAGGAGAAGAGGATGAAACTGGGAATAATCGGCCTTCCACAATCAGGAAGAACCACTATTTTTGAAACCCTTACAGGTTTGAGGGGAGAGGGACAGGAAGGGAGATTAAGAGGGGATAAGAGAATAGCATCCATCAAAGTAGTGGATGAAAGGTTAATATTCCTCTCGGATCTTCTAAAACCCAAGAAGACCACTTTTGCAGTAATTGAGTATATACTGCCAACAGAACGATCAGGTGCTGAAATTAAGAACTGGGGCACTGTGAGGGAGTGTGATGCCCTGATACATGTGATCAGGAATTTCAAAACCCGGGCCCTGCCAGAACCATCTTCAGAAAAGGATTTCTGGAAATTAGAGGAAGAAATGATATTCAATGATCTGGTAATAGCAGATAAGAGAATCCAGAGGATGGAATCTGAAAGCCAAAAAGGCAAAAAGATTGATGAGAAGGAATATGAGATAGTAAAGAGATGCAAGGAACTCCTTGAGGACAATAGACCCATAAGGATCGAGCCTGAAATAAGCTCTTCTCCCATTATAAGGGGTTATGGTTTTCTCACGGCAAAACCCATGTTACTCATTATAAATAATGATGATGAAAATGAAGATCCCCCTGAATGGAAAATACAACCTGAAAAGATAGATATGATGGTATTAAGGGCCAAACTTGAAAGGGATATTTCAGCTCTTGAACCCGATGAAGCTGAAGAATTTAAAATAGCATACAATATAAAAGGCTCAACCCTTGATAGAATTATAAAAAGGTCTTATCAAATCCTGAATCTAATATCATTTTTTACTGTGGTAAATCAGGAAGCAAGGGCATGGTCAATCACAAAGGGAACAACTGCACTTGATGCAGCCGGCACAGTGCATTCAGATATGAAAAAGGGATTCATCCGGGCAGAGGTGATCTCATTTGATGATCTGAAAAAAACAGGCTCTTTTAACGAGGCAAGAAAGGCGGGCAAATTCAGGCTTGAAGGGAAGGATTATATTGTGCAGGATGGGGACATAATACAGTTCAGGTTTAATATATAGACTGCACGGGAGATGAGGACATGAACAGGATTAAGGCATGCATAATAGGTGCCGGAGGCTATGGGGGGGCTGGTGCCATTGAGATACTGTTACGACACCCCGGGGTTGAGATTATTGCACTTATTGACAAGCAAGGGGCAGGTGAGAAGATAACCAGACTTCATCCACATCTGGAGGGATTCTGTAACCTTACGGTGATTCCGCCTGAAGATACGGAAAACATAGATAGTCCTGATGTGGTATTTTTTGCAACCCCCGATGGAGTGGGGCAGGTTGAGGCAGGATACTGGCTTGATAGGGGAGCAAAGATTATTGATTACAGTGGGGACTTCAGATTTAATGATCTGGAAGATTATACAGAATATGCCGCAAGAATAGGGAGGGAAAAGGGGCATTCATCCCCTGACCTCCTAAAGGATACTGTATATGGACTTCCAGAGATAAACAGGGATAAGATATCGCAGGCAAGGATTGTGGGAAATCCCGGATGCTTTGCGGTTTCCTGTATTCTGGGGCTTGCACCGGGGCTGAAATCAGAAATAATAGAGCCAGAAGGTATAATATGTGATGCAAAGACAGGGGTATCAGGTGCAGGAAGAAATCCCAGGCCACAATTTCATTATCCTGCAAGATATGAGGCAATGAATGCTTATAGAATCGGGGAACATCAACATGTAATTGAAATTGAAAAGCAGCTTGAAATTATCTCAAACAGGAGCCTGCACATTACATTTACACCTCATGTGGTGCCACTTTCAAGGGGGATACTGAGCACTATCTATGCGAGGGCAACTGCCGGGCAGAACCTCAAATCAGCAATTGATGCTTATAAGTCATTTTATAGAGATGAGCCTTTTATACGAATCCTTGAATCAGGTCCTGGTCTCAGCACGGATGTAAGGGGGAGCAACTTCTGCAACATCTCCATCAATTATGACAGGAGATCCCATACCTTCATCATCATCAGCATGATTGATAATCTTCTGAAAGGTCAGGCAGGAAATGCAATTCAGAACATGAATCTCATGTTTGGATTTGATGAAACAGAAGGCCTCTTTTACCCTGGCCAGTATCCATAGCTATTTGATACAGACCTTTCTTACCTGCACAAGATCGGTCTGTCCAAGGAGGACCTTTCTGATACCGTCCTGCATAAGGGTGGTCATACCATCCTTTATGGCCTGCTTTCGTAACTCCTCCATCTTGGCCCTGCCCTGTATGAGGCTCTTCATCTCATCAGTGCCAATAAGAAGTTCATGAAGGCCTGTCCTTCCCCTGTAGCCCGTATTTCCACAATTGGGACATCCCTTTGGGCGATAGAGGACAAAATCACTGTTATATTCAAAGCCAAGTGCATCAAAATCGCCATCATAGGCCCTCCTCAGGGCATCATACTCATCCTGGGAGGGATGGTATTTCTCCTTACAATCTTTACAAAGGGTTCTTACAAGCCTCTGAGCCAGGATACCAAGCAGTGCATCCGCGAAATTGAATGGGTCCATTCCCATGTCCAGCAATCTTGTGATGGTCTCAGGTGCACTGTTGGTATGAAGTGTGCTGAAGACCAGATGGCCAGTAAGGGATGCCTCAATACCCGTTGCCACTGTTTCATGGTCCCTCATCTCACCTACCATTATCACATCAGGGTCAGCACGGAGGAATGCCCTCATTGCAGTGGCAAAGTCAAAACCGATCTTGGGATTTACCTGAACCTGTCTGAGTCCCTCCTGGGTTATCTCCACCGGGTCCTCTGCAGTCCAGATCTTTACCTCTGGCTTATTTATATAGTGAAGGGCTGCATGGAGGGTGGTCGTTTTACCACTACCGGTCGGCCCCACCACAAGCACAATACCATAAGGCTTTGTAATGATATTGATAAATTCCCTGTAATTTCTCTCACTCATATCCATCTTATCCAGAGGTATGGGCTCACCTGCTGCCAGGAGCCTCAGGACCACATCCTCATTTCCACCTGCAGTGGGAATGGTGGCAACACGGAGCTCTATGTCCAGAGGCGCAAACTTTTTGAACTTTATCTTACCATCCTGAGGGAGCCTCCTCTCTGATATATCAAGATCGGACATTATCTTGAGTCTTGAAACAATTGCCCTTTTGTATGTGTATGGGATGGTCTGATATATCTGGCATGCACCATCCACTCTGAATCTTATCACTGCGTTTGCCTTGCCCTGCCTTGGTTCAATATGGATATCAGATGCATTTCTATTATATGCATCTATGATCATCTTATTTACCAGTTGAACTATGGCACTATCCTCTTCACTTACAGAATGTGCCTCTTCATCCATTTCTTCATCTTCCTGATACTCCAGCTTCCCAAGAATATCCTCAATACTCTCAGAACCACTCATGATTTCAGTGGTTGCTATGCCAAAGAAAAGGTCTATCATCTTATATATATCCTCTCTCAGTGCAACACAGTATTCATAATCCTTACCAGGTATAAGTCTTCTTATCACATCCCTTGCAGGAAGAAAGTCAGGATTTTCCATGGCAATTATCACTTTGTTATTGGAACGGGCCACAGGCACAAATGCATTTCTTTTCAGAAATGTTGGCTTTAACCCCTTCAAGAGCTCTCCAGGGATTACCATCTTATCATCATATGGAATGAATCTGGTCTTATAATAATTGGCAAGGGACTTCCCTATATCCTCCTTTGATACATGAAAATCACTCATCATAACACTTTCTACAGTCTTTTTGGTCTTCCTTGCAGTAACCATTGCCTGTTCAAGATCCTTGTCTGATATGATATTATTTTGAATCAGGTAATCAAACTTGGTGGGTCTTTTTCTCTGAACTGCCTTCTGATTCTTGTAAAAGGCTATTCCCAGAACCTTGGCTATCTCAAGGACAGCATTCTGATCCTCTCTGCTAAAAGGAGTGTCATCTTTCTTGTTTATTAACTGGATAGCTCCCAGAATGTATTTATTAAATGTAATTGGTGCTACAAGAACCTGTTTTGTTCGGTATCCTGACTTCTTATCCCAGCTACTATCAAACTTAAGTGATGGATTTATCCTTTTGAGCTCTTCCTGATCATAGGCATCTCTTATATTTACCACCTTGCCTGACGAAACCGCATATCCTGCAATACTTTCAGGACTGATGGAAACCCTTATCTCATTTATTTCATCCCCTGTCTTGAATCTTGATACTATCTGCTTTTTTACACCATCCACCACATATATGGTAATCCTGTCTGCATCAAATAGCTTAAGTATCTCTCCCTGTAAATTAAGCAATATGTCATTGGTATCCTGTGCAGAATGAATCTTATTTGTGATCTCGATGAGTTTTTTCTGGTATTCCAGTTGTGCAGCAAGGATACTCTCCTTGCTCATACCATGGCCAGCATCTGGCCTTGTTCCAGAGATTTTTTTCGTCGTTGTTACCATAGAAGCTTCCCTTCCTTAAGGAATTTTTAATTTCAATCTATATATTTTATATTAATTTTTAAAATATTCAATAATTTTTTTTCAGTAGCTACCTGTTTGACACTAATATTACGATATGATAACCATATTGTGGCATTAATGCAATGTCTAACTTACTGGAGGGATTATGATAATCGATACCCATGCACACCTTGATATGGAAGACTTTGAAAGTGACAGGGATGATGTAATAAAACGAGCAAGGGAAAATAATGTAAGATACATCATCACCATAGGAATTGATAGAGAAAGCTCAATCAAAGGCATAAAGTTAACTGAAAAATATCCCTCTCTATACTGCACAGTGGGAATACATCCTCACAATGCTGATTCCATCACACTGGCTGATATAGACGAAATTGCAAGGCTCGC
The DNA here is from genome assembly GCA_027032655.1 of Desulfobacteraceae bacterium. Classification (GTDB taxonomy): domain Bacteria; phylum Desulfobacterota; class DSM-4660; order Desulfatiglandales; family JALVMZ01; genus JALVMZ01. The sequence continues at coordinate 7,031 of JALVMZ010000322.1, read as the reverse complement.
ATCTTCAGAAAAGGTGGTGGGCTGGGGGGAGATAGGACTTGATTTTTTTAAAAGATATTCTGCACCTGAAAGGCAGATGGAGGTATTTGAGGCACAGTTAAAGATTGCAGGGGATTTAAAATTACCTGTTATCATACACAGCAGAAATGCACATAGGGAGACCTATGAAACTATTAAAAAATATTCCGGTTTAATAAAAAAGGGGGTTATCCATTGCTTCTCAGGGGATATAAGCCTTGCCATGGAATACATTAATATGGGTTTTTATATATCCATTCCCGGGACAGTTACCTTTAAGAATGCCCAAAAAACACAGGAAGTGGCAAAAAAGATACCCATTGAGTATCTAATTATTGAAACAGATGCGCCATTTCTTTCTCCTGCCCCCAAAAGAGGCAAAAGAAATGAACCATCATTTATTGTTTATACGGCCAGAAAAATAGCGGAGCTGAGAGGGGTTGAGCCGGAATTGATAGAAGAAAAGACCACAGAAAATGCAAAGGAGCTTTTTTCCATACCATAGGGTTCAGTGATGAAATTTAAATATATAGATCAGAATTACCCTCTTATACTTGCATCATCTTCTCCCAGAAGAAGCGGATTATTAAAAAATACGCTTATTCCATTTAAATCCATAGGGAGCGATGTAAGGGAAGAGGAATTAACCTTACCCCCTCAAGAAATCACAAAAGAGCTTGCCGTTAAAAAGGCAATGAGTATTTACAAAAGGCTATCCGATGGATGGATACTGGGTGCTGATACAGTGGTTGTAATAAATGGTGCGGTGCTGGGAAAACCAAAGGACAAAGAAGATGCAAGGAAAATGCTTCTGAATTTGAGCGACAGATGGCACAGGGTGATAACAGGAATCTGCATCGTAAATCCAGGGGGCCAGGTTGAACATAAAGAGGCAGTGAACACAGATGTAAAAATAAAGCCCCTTACAATGGACGAGATAGACAGTTATGTTAAAACAGGTGAGCCCATGGACAAGGCGGGTGCATATGCGATTCAGGGTATAGGGGCATTTATGGTTGAGTCAATAAAGGGAAGTTACAGCAATGTGGTGGGTCTTCCCATCTATTCGCTTATTCGAGCCCTTGTCAGGACAGGCGCATTAAGAAAATACCCTCTTTAATTATGTGCTATTGTCTCTGTCTGGTTATCTCTGACAGGATCACCCCGGTTGCAACTGAGACATTCAGGGACTCGGGATATCCAATGGACGGTATTTTTACCATCTCATGGCACATGTTTCTGAGTGAACGGGACATGCCCTTTTGCTCACTTCCGATTATAAGGACAATGGCCCTCCTCCAGTCAAATTCATAAATGGTTGTGGTGGCCCTCTCATCAGTCCCAATTATCCAGAAACCCTTCTGATTCAGATATTCAATGGTTCTTGCAAGATTCACCACCCTTGAAACAGGGACACTAATCCATGCACCAGATGACCGCCTTATGACATTACTGGTCATGCCTGCTGAACGATCCTTTGGTATTATAATTCCATCCACCCCAAAAAAACTTCCGGTTCTGAGTATTGCTCCCAGATTACCCTCATCGGTAATGTGATCAGCCACCAGAATCAATCCATTAGAGCCCCTTCTAAGACTCCTCTCCGCCATCTCATCCACGCTAACATAATTGAATCCCTTTACAATGCAAACCACCCCCTGATGATTGACTCCCCATGCAATCTCCTCAATCTCATGTCTTTTCTTTAACCTGATGGGTATCTTCATGTGAGATGCACGCTTAACCACCTCTTCACGTCTCTGAGAACCCCTTTCAGAGGCAATCCATATCTCTTTGATATTTTCTGGGGAATGCTCCAGGATTGAGATGACCGGGTGATATCCTGCCACAATATTTTGATTATATTTATATCTATCTCTTCTCCCCACAGTCGCCTATATCATTAACAATTCCTTTACTCTCTCAAACATATAAATCGATTTCAGTCTGCTTGAAATAATTATTGATTTCAATGACATGACAGCGTCTTTGACATTTTCATTAATCACTATGAAATCATACCATGAAGATTCCTTTATCTCATCAATGGCATTTTGCAATCTCTTTTTGAGCTCATCTTCTTCCTCTGTGCCCCTTTTTCTTATTCTTTTTTCAAGCTCTTCCATTGATGGAGGGACAATAAATATAAGAGAACAGTTCCTGTAGCTGTTCTTTATGTTTCTGGCTCCAACAGGGTCAATATCCAGAATCACATCCTTGTGTTCTTTTAGATTTTCCCTGATACTCTTATGGGATGTTCCATAAAACTCTCCATACACTTCAGCCCATTCCACAAACTCTCCTCTTTCAATCATCTCCCTGAACCTCTTTCGTGTGATAAAATTATAATGGACTCCGTCTATTTCCCCTTCTCTTTTTGGCCTTGAGGTATGGGATACACTGTAAGCCAGATCAGGCATCTCTTTACGAAGGATATCTATAATAGTGGACTTTCCAACACCTGATGGGCCTGAAATTACGAATATCTGGGCTGACATACCTACTCTGTTAAATCCTCCTCACTGAGTTTGCAGTTGGGACTCAGTCTCTGGGCTATGGTTTCACACTGAATTGCTGATAATACCACATGATTACTGTCTGTTATAATAACACTCCTGGTCTTTCTCCCCTGTGTGGCATCAATAAGTCTTCTTTCCTCCCTGGCCTCATCCTTTAATCTTTTAATGGGTGCAGTGTTGGGAGATATGATGGCAACTATTCTTTTTGATACCACCATATTACCAAAACCGATATTTATTAACTTAGGACTCATGCATTCTCCCCCTTTACTCTATATTTTGAACCTGTTCTCTCATTTTCTCTATCTCTGACTTTATATCCACAACTCTCTGAGATATCAAGGCATCACCTGCCTTGGAGCTTATGGTATTGACCTCTCTGTTCATCTCCTGAATCAGAAAATCAAGTCTCCTGCCCACCGGGCCATCCATCTCAATCGTCTCCTTCATCTGCTTTATATGACTCCTCAACCTGACTATCTCTTCTGTTATATCGGCCCTGTCTGCAAAGATTGCAACTTCCTGGAGCAATCTATTTTCATCTGGCTCATAATCACCCAGGAATTCACTTATCCTTTTTATTATTTTCTCCCTGAACTGACTTACAACCTCTGGTGCCCTTTGCTCAATCTCATCCAGGAATCTTTCCACCATAGCCAGCCTCTTCATTAGATCAACCTCAATCTCTTTCCCTTCTTTCAGTCTCATGTGGTCAAGCTCATCAAGGGACTCATTTATTATTCTCTCCATTATTTCTTTAATATAATTAATCTCAGGTTCACGGGCCTCAATCATTACCGCATCCTTGAGAACACTCAGGGACTCAGGACCTGGATTAAGGTTGATATTAAATCTATCAGATATCTCCTCCAGGGCCTTTAAATAGGACTCAATTAATGGGAAATTTACCGTAACCTGATATTCTGTATCAATTCTGCCTTTCACAAAACGGATACTTATCTCAATTCTCCCTCTTTTTATTCTATTCATTACCAATCTGCGAATATCATCTTCAAGGGACCTTATCTCGGTTGGAAGATTTATCCTTATGTCCCTGTATCTTGAATTTAAAGACCTTATCTCAACATCAAAGCTTACCTCCCCTTCTGTTATCTGAACCTTTGAATATCCTGTCATGCTCTTTATCATAAATGTTCCCCTTTCTCAAATCAGTCCTCTTAGCTGTTTTTTATACCTGTCTCTGATTTCATTGAAATATTTTATGATTTCTGGCTCAGCATAATCAGGATAGGTCCAGGATAGGGGCTGAAATGTGCCTTTTTTAAACACAAGTGTAAGATCAGCATATATACCCTTTGAAAGATACACCCGGTGTGTATAGTTTTTACCTGTGGCAAGTATCAATCTTTCAAGACATATGTATCCAGGGTCAATGTTAACTCTTCTTCTCCCCTCCACTGAATACCTCTCCTCAATTTGATTTGTCCTTAGTTTGACATCCACAAGGGAATCCGGGCTCATAAGGTTCTCAAAAGAGGCAAATCTTCTATAAAGGGGCCATCCCATCTCTCTTTCATAATATCGGGTCCTGTCAAAGGGTATAACAGGACTTACCCAGTCCGCATTTCCCAGGATGGGAATAAGCTCATCCAGTGCCCTGTCTATAAGCTCTTGCTCAGGGGAAAATATACTTACTATCATCTTAACATCATCGGGTCTCTCTGGGATGCTCATATCCTCTCCCGATACAATAATAGATAAAGCCCTTTTTTCTCATCTTTTCTGGCTCATATATATTTTTCAAATCAAAGACCACTGGAGACCTCAAAAGTCCCTTTAATCTATCCCAGTCAAGAAATCTGAATTCATTCCACTCAGTTGCAATTACAAGGGCATCTGAACCCCTTGCCACTTCATATATATTAGGGGCATATTCAATCTCCGGAACCTCCCTCTTTGATACCTCCATGCCTGCAGGATCATATGCACATATACTGGCACCCTCTTTTAACAACATCTTTATTATCTTGATGGAGGGCGACTCCCTTATATCATCAGTATTGGGTTTGAATGTGAGTCCAAGCACTCCTATTCTTTTACCCTTAACACTCTGGAGTCCCCTCTTTATCTTCTCAAATACCCTGATGGGCTGATTTTCATTTACCTCAATTACCGCCTCAACAATCCGAAATCTGTATCCTCTGGATTCTGCAATCTTTGCTATTGCCTTTGTATCCTTGGGAAAACACGAACCACCAAAACCCGGTCCTGGATGAAGAAATTTGGGACTTATCCTTCCATCCAGCCCCATGGCCTTGGCCACCTGATGGACATCAGCCCCCACAAGCTCACAGATATTAGCCATTTCATTTATGAATGATATCTTTGTGGCAAGGAATGCATTTGATGCATATTTTATCATTTCTGCTGTTTCCACATTAGTAATTACAAATGGGGTCTCAATGAGATACAGAGGAGAATAAAGCTCCTTCATTATGGATATGGCCTTTTCACTATCAGAGCCAATAACAACCCTGTCAGGTCTCATAAAATCCTCAATGGCAGAACCCTCTCTCAGGAATTCAGGATTGGATACTATATCAAAAGGGATATCTTTTTTCTGATTCTCCTTTATTATCCTTCTAATCTCCTTACCCGTCCCAACGGGAACCGTGCTCTTGGTTACGATAACCTTATAGGAATCCATGAGTCTTCCAATATCCTCTGCCACCTGATACACAAACTCCATGTTTGCAGAGCCCGTATCATCGGACGGGGTCCCCACGGCAATAAAAATCACTGAACTGTCCCTTACAGCAACCGAGGGATCAGTGGTGAATCTGAGTCTTCCTGCTGAGCGGTTTCTTTTGACCATCTCTTCCAGCCCCGGTTCATAGATGGGAATAATGCCATTATTCAGTCCCTGGATCTTATCTTTATCATTATCAAGACAGATAACCTCATTTCCAAATTCAGCAAAACATGTCCCTGTTACAAGCCCCACATAGCCCACGCCAACAACACTTATCTTCATCTATTCTGCCTCCCAGAATATTAATAATGATTTATGGCATGCTTCAGTTCTTCTATCCGAACACATGATGTGCCCACCTCTCCCACCACAATACCTGCTGCAATATTTGACAGCATTGAGGCCTCCACAAGATTCATGCCAACTGAGAGCCCAAGACACAATGTGCTGATAACCGTATCCCCTGCCCCTGTTACATCAAAGACCTTTCTTGCCACTGTGGGGATATGGAATATTTCTCCATCTTCCTGGAAAAGTGTCATCCCATCCTTGCCCTGGGTTATAAGAACATTCTTACAGTTGAGTTTTTCCCTTATCTCCTGCCCTGCATATATAAGGGTGTTTTCATCATAAATTTCTTTTTGACAGAAGGCTCCTGCCTCATGATGATTTGGAGTAATTATATAGGCATCCCTGTAGCAGTGGAAGTTCCCTACTTTTGGGTCCACTAAAAGAGGAATATTACTCCTCAGGGTAATACCCCGTATCTTTTTCATCAGGTCTTCGGTAATAACGCCTTTTCCATAATCTGCTATAATTATCGACCTTATTTGACTCTCATACTCCTTAATAAATCTTACAATCCGGTCTTCAGTCTCTTCGGTGATGGGTTTTCTCTCTTCCCTGTCAAGACGAACCACCTGCTGGTTATGGGCAATAATCCTGGTCTTAATGGTTGTGGGCCTTCCATCCTCTGTGATTATTCCATCCAAATTAGCACCCATATCTTTAATTTTTCCCATTATGTATCTTCCGTTATCATCATCTCCCACCACACCGCAGAGCAATACCTCTCCACCCAGACATGCAATATTATTAAATACATTTGCAGCACCCCCCAGCATCCTGGTCTCATCCCTCACATCCACCACAGGAACAGGTGCCTCTGGTGATATCCTGGAGACCTCCCCCCATATGTATCTATCCATTATGATATCTCCGATTACCATGATATGGGATTCAGGAAACCTGTCAATATACTCCTTCAGTTTATTTACATCCATATCACTGATGCTTATCTCCCTAATCATTTCCTCTCTCCAGTATGATAGAGCTTTGCAAAACTCAATTAAATAATATTTTTTCCATGTATATCTGGATTTACCTTATCTGTCATGCTGAGGGGCGAAGCCCCGAAGCATCTCATAGAGCCAACGGGAGACTTTCAGACAGCCTCAGGATGACAAACGGAACATGAATCATTTTTGCAAAGCTCTTAGTGTAATAGAGCTTTTCAGAGCTCAACACGGAATAGTTTTCAATCCATCTTTACCAATCCTGAAATGATATTAATTTTTTCATTGCAATTAATATCAATATGGAACTTAATTGTCCATTATAAAGAAAAGGGGGATAAAGACACAGATGCTGTGGTTTTTGCTGTCTCTTTCAGCTGCCCTTGCCACTTCTTTAAATGATGTTATAAGTAAACGATTTTTCAGTCACCTCTCTGCCTACAATATGGGACTCATAAGGCTTGTGTATGCATTTCCATTTCTCGA
>JALVMZ010000321.1 GCA_027032655.1 Desulfobacteraceae bacterium | reverse complement strand
GGCCTATAATTCTTAATCCCCTGTTTCGCTTTTTGAAAATTAAGAATCTCCTTTTTTAATTTATCCCTCCTACGGCTTATTCTGTCTTCAATCATCTTTCCCATTGAATCTATCTCTTTCATTATATTTTTTATTCCATCCCTTTTACTAAATATCAGCTTGCTTATATCAGTCGAAAGATTATTTAAATCTTTTTTATAAGAATTCTCTTTTGAGTCAATTGCATTGAATCTTTTTATAATAACATCTCGTTGAATCAACAATGGAATTAATCTGCTATATTCCTCTTCTCTACATTCTTCTATTATCTTCTTTGTTATTTTATGATATTTATGCATTAATGAAAGCTTTTCATTGTAAATTCTAATAATCTCTTTACAAACTGAATCCATTATATACTCCCTGAAACTGTAGCAAATTGCTGTTCTCCTCCAAAAACATGTTCCTGAGATACTCTCTTTTTTTGATTATTAACTACCTCTTCCCATGCTGTTTTTAGTTCCTCAAGTATTCCTATGACCTCATCTATTGCAGATAAATCTCTATTTATATCTCCTGAGATTATTCTCTTTAACATATATCTATATAATGATGATAGATTTCTTGCAATTGCCCCTCCCTTTTCAAAATCAAGTGCACACAGGAGTTCATCTATAAACCCCTGTGCCTTTGAAAATGCACGATCTTTCTCTTCAAATTCTCTTCTTTGATAATGCTCTTTTCCCTTTTTTAGATTATCAATTGCTCCTTCATAACAAAGAAGAATAAGCCTCCCTGGATCCGATGTAATAACATCTGTCTTTTTGTAAGAATTTATTGCATAATTATTAATCATTTATTTAAACCTCCTGTTCAATAATATTTATTTCCAACCACTGGATACTGCCTGAATCTGACTTGAAAGCCAGCTACTCTGATTCTGAATTTTTGATAGAGCAAGCTCCATGTTTACAAACCTGTTAACCATACTCTCCATTTTCATATCCAGCCTTGCCTCCATCTCTGTTATCTGCTCTTCGAGCTCATTTATCCTCTCCTGGAGTGAGTCCTGTTTATATGCCACATAACCATCACTTGCTGAATCCGTCATGTTAAAAAGTATGCGCTCAAATAGTTCTGCTACTCCCACAGTGAGTGTGACACTGCCTGCATCAACATTATTACTTGACCCTGTATAATACACAGAAAGTCCTTCTGTGCTCGCATTTCCCGATGCTCCTGTAAGAACCTGACCTGATCCTGTTGCTGATTCCCCTCCTATTGTGCCTGCCACATCCTGTCCTGTTACGGTTCCATTTATTAAGCCAAGGTCAAGGTCCCTCTCTGTGCTTTGATTGAACACCCCAAGGTCGAGGCTTCCTCCTCCTTCATTGTTGCAGGTAAGTGTAAGGGATATCGATGATGAACCTGATGTCAAATCCTCCACATATATCTTTCCATCCCTGATGAATGCATCAACTGTTGTTCCCTGGGCACTGTAAGCACTTTCAATGGCAGTAAGAAGACCATTAACTGTATCTGTGCTTATATCAGTTATTGTATATGTTCCACTTATATCAGTTGTTCCATCTCTTGCCTTGCCTGAAATAGTAATGGTATCGCCATTTGAAACATTGGCTCCATATATCTCGTCCCAGGTGGTATCACTGGTTATATAAACATTTCCATTTGATGTAACAGTGGTGTTACTGGTATTTGTATATATTATGTGATCATAGTTGTTATCCGAGGTATCCTGGGATATTGTAAAAGAAACACTTCCATAACTATCACTTCTGAGCACAAGATGATTATTCCCATCATCTGTTGCAGTAACAGAAATGGAGTATCTTCCTTCCCGACTTCCATCTCCTGCACCTGCTGTTACATCAATTGTTCCAAAGTCAAGTCCACTTCCCACTGGTTCAGTAATCTCAATGCTCAGATCACTTGGCCCCACATACTTATCACTGACAACTATTCTCCCATTTGTATCAATAGATGCATAAACTTCGCTGGAAAACGCATCTTCTATTGCTGATAAGAGCCCTTGAACAGTATCACTTGATACATCACTTATCGTATAAGAACCTGAAACAGATGTTCCATCCCTTGTGGTTCCTGTAAATGATATTACATCATTATCTGAAAGGCTAACTCCATCAATATCAGACCACTTTGTCTCGGAAGTTATATAACTCCCTCCTGATGTCAACTGCTGATCTCCAACTATAACCTTTGAATACTCCTGAGATAATTCCTGATTTATCTCATTAATAATGTCATCAAGGGACATAGAATTTGTTATTGTAATGGCGGCTGTATTATCTCCCTGAGTTATGGTGAGGGTCTCATCTGCACCACCTGTTGATAGATCCACATTTCCTGTTTCTGTGCCCCTGGTTGCAGCCCTGTATATATGGACACTATACTGACCCGCTTCAGAATACCTTGTATGTGTTAAATAACTTAAAGAACTGCTGGATGTTGTGCCCTGCCCCACAAAAAGTGAGACCACTTCATTGAAGTTGTTTTCAAGGGCAGAAGTAAGGGTATCATCATCTATTGTCAATTCCCATTGTCCATTCTCATTTTCCTGATTTTCTATGCCAATATTACTTAGTGATGCAAAATCACTGTCAACCCCCCACACTTCGGTGAGTAAAGTATCCACCAGATTGTTTTTAACCGATCTCAGGGTTCCATCCCCAAATAGCACCCCACCCGGAGATTCATCTTCCTCATCAAAACTAAACTGGGTATTGATATAACCCATTATATCATTGTATTTATCAACAAGGTCCTGTATCTTCTCTTTAATGGCATCTATATCATGGGAGATTTGTAAAGTAATGGTTGTTGATGCATCCTCTGATTTCAGATTAAGTGTTACTCCTTCAATCACATCATCCAGGATATTGGAGGAATCGGTTACCTCCACCCCATCAATAGACACTGTAGCATCCTCACCTGCCACAATCTCTCTCTGTCTTGCGGTTCCATCCACAAAGGACCCATCCCCATCAACAAACTCAAGCTGACCATTACTGATATTATCAGCAAGAATAACATCAAGACTTCCACCCCCTGCCACATCCTCCACTCTTATCTTTCCATCTGAAGTTACATAAGCTATTACATCCCCTGAATTGGTGGCGTATTGAGTCTCTATGGCGTCAAGTAAATCCTGAACTGTGGTAGTTGATGTTATATTAAAGGTGTAACTAACAGCTCCTCCGCCTGTTTTTGTCCCACTCATCTGAATATTATCACCTGCCGTATAAGAGATATATCCATCAATGTCCACAAGAAGTGTATCAGGTGTAATGTATTCACCATTGGTGGTCATGGAATTGGTTGAAACCTCTGTATCTGCTGAGGATATTTCAGAACTTCCATAATCCAATATCCCAAGGGTATTAAGAATATTGTTTTCATCAGTAAATGATTCTGTTCCTTCAATCTGAAGCCTATAATAGGTTACTCCATCCTCCACCTCTGATACCACTGAAGCAACCACCTGGTCTCCTTTACCTGCAGAGACCATTGCAGAATTTATCGCATCTTTTATATCAGTTAAAGATTGTGTGGAAAGATTAATGCTAACAGCGGTTCCATCAATGGTAAGGGTGCCTGTTGATGACTCTCCAGTGGACAGGCCAAGCAGACTCTTTATTGCCACATTCTGGGCGGTGAATCTATCACTCTGGGCACCATTAGTGATGGAATTTTTAATGGATGGTGTCTGACTATCCTTCCATCCGAACTTTTGTATAAGATTCTTTGATGAACCATTGAGTAGAGTTATTCCATCTGATCCGGTGGAATCGCTTGTGAGTATCAATCTGTAGTCATGACTTCCATATCCGATTACACTTGCAGTAACTCCTATTGGATCTGCCCCGGTATTTGCCATGTTAATGAAATTTGCAACATCAGTTAATGAATCGGTGGAACTGATATTAATCACCTTCCCATTAATAATTATATCACCTGCATAAGAGCTACCGAGTTCAGAGGTTTTGCTTGTAAAAGGATTGGATGAGAGCTTCTGTGCCTTTGCTATATTTGTTATCCTAATAGTATATAAACCTTCGGATGCATCTGTTGAAGTGGATACATCAATAAGGTCATCAGCATCAACAGATGCACTATCTGTTGAAAGTGTGGCTGTAAAGACCTTGAAATCCTCCACATCTTTTAGATTCTCTGCTGATGTCTTTAGAGCAAGTAATTTGCTGTTTACTGACTGCCATTCTTCCAGTTGGGATTCATAATCACTTTTTGTATTTTCAACAAGATCAACTCTTCTGTGCTCAATCTCCATTAACTGGTCTATCATTGATCTCCAGTCAAAACCACTTACAAGCCCAGATACCTGATTAGTGCTAAGTGCCATTGAAATCTCCTCTAATTATGAAGATTTTGCCCCTTGCTTACTATTTTTATCGGAAAATTGTTCCCAAACTTAAGCCATTTATTAATTATTAAGAATATAAGCAATATTCCTGCCATAGA
>JALVMZ010000320.1 GCA_027032655.1 Desulfobacteraceae bacterium | reverse complement strand
GTCCTGAACTGAAAAACTACATCAGGTTCTTCCCGGAAAATAAGGTAATCAAAAAGAATATTGAATATCTGGCCAATTTTTCGTTGTATAAAAGATTTAACCAGAACATGAAATACTTTGAGAAACCTGTTTTCTTTGATTTTCTGGAATCCCTCCTGAACATTGATTATGCACTCCTGATACAGCAGGACCCCACACTGAAAAAGAAGAACAGATATGCCCTTACGCATTTTCATGTAAAAATAGACTGGCCCATTGCTGATGCAGCCGAAGACCTTGCCAAGTATCTAAAATACATACAGAACAATCTATATGAACACGGAGACAAGGAGGCAAGAATACTTCAAAATAAGCTCTTTGAGTATTATGGATGTCATCACAGTGTGGGGGGAAGGAGGACAGCAGGTCTGATTGCTGCCCAGCTTCTCAGGAAAATGAACTTTATATCCACAGTATTTGTATCAAGCTCTGAATCAAGATCAATGATGAAATACTCAGAAAGGGGAGTTTCAAAATTCTTTCTCACACAATTCGATGAAGAGAGGATAAATCTATTTGCTGAAAAAGAAAAGATATCCCCCGAAAAGATAAAGGAATTCTATCTTTATCCCACCAAGGATTCCTTTATTGGGGTGTCTGAAGCGATTTATCGTTACACTAGTTATGGCAAACCACCTGAGTCAGGGAAATTGAGAAGGGTAAAGCCTGCTTATAACTGGCTGAGACTTTCAGCAGAATACCTTCACCCCCATTACAACAGGCTTGATATTGATCCAATACCCGTTGCCTAACTTTAATGCATTCTGCCTCTATCCATTACCTTAATAAGTGACCAGAAATCCTCATATCTGTTCCATCTGATTAGATATACCCTTCCGTCATCTGCAAGCACTTTGAAATAATCGTGCTCAATTCCATACCACCTATCTATTATATTAACCACATTATAGGTCTTATCCTTCCACGAAAACCTTACAGGTCTTTCATTGGCCCTGTAGCCGGAATAACACTCCACATATATAATGCATGGAATATCCTCTGAAATCTCTTTTTTAAAATTTATCATTCCACTTCACCATGGACTCATTTGATATTCCCTGAAATGACATTGACTCTTTCAATAACCTCATCAATATCAATGGTGAGGAGCCTTTTTTCTTTCATAAGGAACCTGCCACTAACAATCACATCCCTTACATCACTACCTTTTGCAGAATATACAATGGCAGAATAGGGGTCATACAATGGCAAAAGATGAGGTGATTTTATATCAATTATAATAATATCAGCTCTCTTCCCCACCTCTAAGGTGCCTATGAGATGGTCAAGGCCTATCATTTTTGCCCCCCATACAGTGGCCATCCTCAGGACATCCATGG
>JALVMZ010000319.1 GCA_027032655.1 Desulfobacteraceae bacterium | reverse complement strand
TCCATAGTCCATGCCTTACCTTCTGCTATATTCTGTCTGAATTTAATAAAATCAATGGTATCCTTACCCGTTATCTTTCTGGTATTAAATGCACCAAATCCAAGGAATGCCTCACCTGACATATTGGCTGCAAGCCAGTGCCTGTGGGAATTCTTGGTAAGATCCCAGAAGAATTTCTTTTTCTGTCTTATGGAATCAATTGACTCAATGAGACACCCAGGAAACAGGTTTGAAAGGTGCCAGACCATCTTATCCACTTCTTTATCCAGGAGCTCAAAGTCCGCATTTGGCTGATGCTTCTTTACAAATTCACGGGCCTCTTTGAGTTCATCCCCTGTCTTGAACTCACCATACACTATCTCCCCGTTTTCTACATATCTATCAGTAATAACCATTGGATTCCTGACCCACTTACCATCCACCTTGAGCACAGGAACAACCTTGCTTATCAGATTCTTCGCTCTCATCTTATAGGCTGACCACAGCTCACATGAGATGCAGTTCCACATGGCATCTTCAATACTGAGAAACCAGGGTAAAAAGTCAGAAGAACCGCCCACAGGGGCTGAACCATGCCTTGGACCTGCCTGACCGAAAACCGCCAGGTCTGACGCAATTGCAAGGTCACAGGCCATACCTATCTCCTGACCACCTGCAACCCTCATCCCGTTTACCCTGCATATGGTGGGTTTTTTACATCTCAAAATTGCATCCACCATGCCGTTGAAAAGCTCCATATACTGGCCGTATTCATCGCACCTCAGGCTGTAATACTCACTGTATTCCTTTGTGTTGCCACCTGTGCAAAATGCGTAAGGACCGGTTCCTGTGAATACCACTGCCACAACACTCCTATCCAGAGATGCATTATCAAATCCCGCAATAACACCCTTTACCATTTCAGTGGTGTAAGAATTATACTGCCTTGGATTGTTAAGACGCACCCATGCAACATACAGACCCTTTACCACATTCCCATCAGGGTCCTTAAGGGGTCTCTTTTCGTAAACCACACATGGGGCATCTTCATCCTTACCCCAGTGGACATCTGTATGCAGAATATGGTCCTTCAATTCATTATCTCTTGGCATCCATTCTAAAGCCATATCATATCCTCCTTTTATTCTTTTTTATCAAACTTATTAAGTTTTCAGTAAGATTAAAAATCAGGCACAAGGACTATTCTCCTATCAGGTGAACCAACCCTGTGCACCTCTTCAAATGTCTCTGCAATGGTACTCATGGGCCTTGTCTCCACAAAGGGTTCTATCTTTATCTTCCCCTTCAGGGCCATATCCAGAACCACAGGATAATGTTCGGGCAGACATCCCCATGTGCCTATCATCTCTGCGTCAAATGCCATGAGACGGCTGATGGAATACTCCACCTTTGCCAGAGTAAAGCCCACCACAATTAATTTTCCTGTAAAACCGAGAAGTGCAAGGCCTATCTCCTGTCCTGGCTTTGCACCTGATACCTCAAATATCTTCCATCCAAAATTGGGAAGGCCCTGCTCCTTGCAAATGGAGCGAAATTCCTTGGAAACTGCTCTTGCGTCTTTATCTTTTGAATTTATTACAAAATCTGCTCCATAATTAAGCGCTCTCTTAAGTTTTTCCTCATGGATATCAATTCCAATAACTGTTCCTGCACCAAGTGCCTTTGCAATCTGCCCCATATACTGGCCAACTCCACCACAAATTCCAATTACAACCACATTGTCTCCTGGTTGGAGATCTGCCCTTTTCGCTGCCTGAAAAGGTGTTGTAGCCGCATCAGCAAGCACTGCGAGTTTTTCAAGGGGCATATCTCCTCTATTCTTTACTTCACAAAGATCTATGCTGGGGACAGGAATGTGACTTGAAAACCCACCGTATATGCCAAGACTGTTCCCCGGCATCTTCTGATTCAGACACCTGTTTCCACGACCTGTCTTACAAAGAAGACACTTCCTGCAGGGCATAACAGCCGGAATAATTACCTCTTTACCCACCCATGCCTCGTCTCCAGCAACCACTTTGCCTGAAATCTCATGTCCCAGAGTAAGTGGTGGCTTGTTCACTGTGGGCACTCCATCATAAAAATATCCCAGGTCAGTATGACATACTCCACATCCTGCCACCTCAACCAAGACTTCATCTGACTTTAATTTAGGCACCGGGATCTCTTTTTTCTCAAACTTGCCTGGAATAATCTCCCCTGTCTCCTTATTTTTTGATGTGGGCTGAACCATCTGCCATGTCAATATCTTATCCGGGATTCCTGACATAATTTTCCCTCCTTATAGCTTAAATATTGAAAAAGACTTTTATATCATACCATACCATAACCCCCATCCACGCAAAGGAGCTGTCCTGTGATATAATTACTCTCATCAGAGGCCAGAAACACAAATGCAGGGGTAATATCATCTGGCTCTGCAAACCTTTTAAGTAGTATCCTGTTCATATATATCTCTTTTAATTTTTCATCAGAGCGTATCTTCTCTGTCATGTCTGTTGCCACAATTCCCAATGATATCACATTTACACATATCCCATATCTTGCAAGTTCCCTTGCCATTGACTTTGTCATACTGATAATACCACCTTTTGCAGCACTATAATTAATCTGCCCCACTGTTCCTACAATTCCTGCAACGGATGAGACATTTATAATCTTGCCGCTCTTCTGCTCCACCATATGCCGTGCTGACGCCTGGGAGCACAAAAAAGCACCCTTCATGTGTATGTCCACCACCGCATCCCACTGCTCATCAGTCATCTTTAGCATCATTGCAGGCCTTGTAAAACCTGCATTATTCACAAGTATATCTATCCTTCCAAATGTATCAATGGCTGAACCAATTAGATTTTCTGCTTCCTCCCTTTTGGAGACATCTGCCTTCACAGCAACTGCCTTGCTCCCGAGTTCCATTATCTTATCAACAACTTCATCTGCTGAACCTTTACTGGAGGAATAATTTACCACCACCTTTGCTCCTTCTTCTGCAAATGCAAGGGCAACAGCCCTGCCTACACCCCTACTGCTACCTGTCACAATGGCTACTTTATCCTTTAATCTCTTCATGATTTAACCTCTCTGTAACTACAATATAATCACATTATAACTAAAAAAAGGTCATGAGAATGTCAAGAAAAAACGGAATTACCAAT
The DNA here is from genome assembly GCA_027032655.1 of Desulfobacteraceae bacterium. Classification (GTDB taxonomy): domain Bacteria; phylum Desulfobacterota; class DSM-4660; order Desulfatiglandales; family JALVMZ01; genus JALVMZ01. The sequence goes on along the minus strand of JALVMZ010000319.1, from coordinate 1,368 downwards.
AGATATAAATCTTTCATACATTTAAGTTTGATTTAACCCTTGAAATTTATGTATAATTCTCTACACTTAAAATTAACTATGATTTCATTATTATTCAAAAAAATAAAAAAGGCCTATCAGATATCCCAGGAATGGGTAACTGATATCTACAATATTCTCCGTCATGAACGGTTATTCTGGATAATAGGGATCACTGCCTGTATAATCTTTTACAGTGCAGTTGCCCTGTTCATAGCAGATAAATACTACTATAAAAAAGGTATTGGTGGGCTCTTTGATGCTATCTACTGGGCAATCGTTACCATAAGCACGGTTGGATATGGAGATATTGTTCCATTATCCCATGCAGGCAAGGTCCTGGCCTTGATAATTATAATCAGCGGACCAATACTGCTTTCATTTATAACAGCATCAATTGCATCAATATTTGTGGAGAGGAAGATGAAAGAAGAGAGGGGACTGGAGGCATTAAAGGAAAGGGACCATTTCGTCATATGTGGATGGAATGAAAACGGAGAAAAGATAATTGATGGTCTCCTTAATAATGCAAAAAGCTCTGATATCAAAATTGTGCTGGTAAATGAGCTTCCAAGGGACGAAATACAATCCATACTTTATCGATACAGGGATCACCAGCTCAAATATGTAAGAGGGAATTTTGTCAAAGAGGATGTACTTGCAAGAGCCAATATATCCAAGGCACAGGCAATAATTGTGCTGGCAGACAAATCAGGGGGACATAGCTTCGATAAGGCAGATGAAAGGACAATATTCGGGATAATGGCCATTAAATCCATGGCTCCTAAGGTGAGGACATGTGCTGAATTAATAAATGCAGAAAACAGGGAACACCTCCTCAGAACAAATGTGGACGAGATTGTAATAAGGGGGGAATCGGCCGGCGCAATGCTCTCCACCGGGGCAAGGGATCCAGGTGTAAATGATATGTTACGCCTGCTTATAAATGGAGAAGGTGACAGCAGGATATGGAGGATTTCCATACCAAACAGATTCGTAGGAAGAACTTATGGTGAAATATCGCAATCCCTTAGGGAAAGATTTGGAGCCCTATGTCTCGGAATACTAAAGGAAAAGGAGAGGATTCAACTCTCGGATCTCCTAAGCGGGGATTCCACAGCACTTGATCTTTTCATTCAGAGAAAATTTGAAGAATCGGGAAAAGACTTTTTTGGAGGAAAAAAGGATATCCTTGTGGAGATAAATCCCCCTGATGATTATGAGATACCAAAAAACTCTTATGTGGTGGTTATCTCAAAAGAGAGACCCAGTTTGCGCATGATGGAAAAACTTGTTAGCACAGGGCTATAGGTAATAATTATGGATACTAATGATGCCATAAAAAACACA
>JALVMZ010000318.1 GCA_027032655.1 Desulfobacteraceae bacterium | reverse complement strand
CAATTGGATTCCCAATGGGCATCCATTTGGGAGAGAGTTTTAAAATAGAATTTAGGGTCTTCTCCAAGATATTTTTAGACATTCATTAAATCCAATATCCCAGGCATTTCCAATATCTATGCCTTTTCCCACTTTTCCAATTAGATTCTTTGCCCCAACAAAAAAGAGGCCTGACTGGCATATCACTGCCACAGGTGATTTTTCCCTTTTTAAAGGCATGAAGGATGTGGTGAAGTTATTAAAGCTATTTACAACTCCCAGGGTATTTGGTCCCAGTATTCTAAGACCACTCTCTTTTGCAATACCTACCATTTTATCCTGAAGCAGTTTGCCCTTATTATCCGCATCAGCGAATCCCTGGGTTACCACAATAACTGCCTTTACGCCTGATTCTGCACATTCTTTAACAGCATTTAAAACCAGCTCCCTTGGAAGACTTATAATTGCCAGGTCTATTTTATGGTCAACTTTTTTATATTGGGGTATGCTCTTATCCCGAGTATCTCTTTTGCCTGCGGATTAATAGGATATATCTTACCTCTATATCCATATCTTAACATGTTCTCCATGAGGTTGTATGTTCCCGGTCCACTCCTGCGACTAACCTCAATAATAGCCACATTTTCCGGCTCCATAAAGTATTTCATCATGATGGATCACCCATAAGTGTCATTCTTTTAGTTCTGCTTTCATTCTAATTACAACATGCCCCCAGCCCCCACATGCAGGACCTGTGTCAAAACACCCTGTTGTGTTGAATATTACCTCATTGGGGTCCCGACCATTCATCAGGTTCTCAAAGAATGCATTTATCAATACGCACAGATTTGGCATCAGAAATGAACAGACTCTATCTGGAGCCTCTTTTGTAAGCAGATTTCCAGCGCTATCAAATACCAGTTTCTGACCTTTGACATGGCCTGAATGACATCCCTTTGATTCTATTACCTCTGCTATAAGCCTGTATCTGGATGCATTAAGTGCATTTTCAAATAATCTCTGAAACCTGGGGTTGCTCTCTATTCTCTTCCATTCAGATTCATTTAAATTCAACCTTTTTTTGATTATTTTAATAAGCTCGGTTTTGTCCATGTTCCTTTCTCCATTGGATGAGTTTATTTGCTTTCAAAAAGTGTGTAAAATACTCTATCCCCTTCTTTACATGCACGGGCAAGCTCCATATGTCTCAGTGTGGCAAAATTGTTCTGAAAATCCTTAGAGCTTTTCATCACTGAAGGAGATTATCTTGTTCCAATCTTCCCTTTCCCATACAATAATATCCACATGAATGCTTTCACCTCTGTATCTTGGAGGAACTGCGTAACTGAGTGACAGCATTCCATCTGAAGGAGAACGAACAAAATAGTCATTAAAAAGATAA
>JALVMZ010000317.1 GCA_027032655.1 Desulfobacteraceae bacterium | reverse complement strand
CTTATTGAAAAGAGCTCTGTGTCCTTTGTGAACACCGTCAAAGTTGCCAATGGTTAATACAGGATTTTTAAGCGGCTGAGTAATATCATCTATGTCATAATATGTTTTCATTATTGGATTTCAGATAATATAAAAATTTATTTGAAACTTATTGACATTAAACACTCAATAATATAAAAAATAATATATATTTCAAGGTAAATATTGTGCCGAAGTGGCGGAACTGGTAGACGCGCTAGGTTCAGGGTCTAGTGGGCGAAGGCCCGTGCGGGTTCGACTCCCGCCTTCGGCACTTTTTTATCTTGCTCATTAATTTTCTCATTTTAAATAAAAGATCCTCCCACTTATCAGTTTAAGAAAGTAATAATATAAAGACACTATATGAAGTTAAAAATCATAGAATTTAAGAAATTAATGATATACGGAAATAGATATTGATAATTAATTTTATGAATGGTATCTTAAATTATAATTTGTATATTGTGGGGGATCCTTTCCATGTCTGTGAGTGTAAGACTTATTAGGAAGCTTGAAGTCCTGCAGCCTGAATTAAGGGATATATTCATAACACTGCTGGAGGAGCTGGAAAAGAATCGCCAGGAAACAGTAACAAAAAAGGAGTTTAATGAGCTAAAGGGTATTGTAAAAGATCTGGCAGAAGCTCAGAAAAGGACTGAGCAAAGAATAAATGACCTTGCAGAAGCCCAAAAGAGCACGGTTCAAAGGGTAAATGAACTTGCGGAGGCCCAGAAGAGGACAGAGCAAAGATTAAATGAACTTGCGGAGGCCCAGAAGAGGACAGAGCAGAGGTTAAATGAACTTGCGGAGGCCCAGAAGAGGACAGAGCAGAGGTTAAATGAACTTGCGGAAGCCCAGAAAAAGACAGAGCAGAGATTAAATGAACTTGCGGAGGCCCAGAAGAGGACAGAGCAGAGGTTAAATGAACTTGCAGAAGCCCAGAAAAAGACAGAGACTGAAATCAGGAAACTTACAGGCTCACTCAGAAGGACAAGAGAGGAGGTAGGGGGGATTTCAAGGACAATTGCCTATGCATTGGAAAATGAAGCATTCCGAAGACTGCCCCGGTTATTGAAAGACAGATTTGATATAGAGGTTACGGACAGGATGATAAGGGCGGAAATAGGAGGTGAGGAGATAAACCTTTTTGCAAAAGCAAAGAAAAACGGAGAAGAGATAGTTTTACTGGGCGAGGCGGTTTTAAGGCTTGATGATTTGAGCAAACTCAGAAAGATAAATAGGAAAATTGAAGTCGCAGAGAAGGAATTTATTCAAAAGGTATTTCCTATAATTGTAACACATTTTGCCAAAAAGAGGGTTCTGGAGAAGGCACAGGACGCTGGCTACATTGTGATTCAGAGCTTT
>JALVMZ010000316.1 GCA_027032655.1 Desulfobacteraceae bacterium | reverse complement strand
AATAGCATCCCTGCAGTATATTATAAACATCTGGGTTTTTATGCTTACAGGATGGGATTTCTCCGTAAATATACTTCCTTACCCATTGGATATTTAGAGAAAGCTGAAAAGCTGGAACAGTTAAGGGCTCTTGAAAATGGTTTTCCTATAAAAGTAATTAAGACTGACTATGATTCTATTGAGGTCGATAGACCTGAAGACATTGAAAAAGTAAAAAAGATGATTCTCAATCCATCGACATGAATCCTTTTTCTTATCTCAGGTCCTTATCGTAGTCCTTAAATATAATTGCTGCTGATTCAATATCCTCAGGTGAAAATACAAATAGGGATCTTTTCTGATCCGGCAATGCAGAACCGTAAACATAGTTGATATTGATCCCTTCCTCTCCAAATTTCTGGGCCATCTTTGCTAAGGTTCCTGGTTTGTTTTCTATTACAAGGGCAATAACAGGCATAATGTCGAAGATGTAAGCTTCCTTTGATAGGATATCCATTGCTTTATCAGTGTTATCCACCAGCAGTCTTATCAGTGCATAATCAGCCGAGTCCTTTTTCATTGAGCCATAAGATGCGGCAGGGGCAATCCTTTTAAGTGACTTGCCTCTTGCCTTGAACAGTTCCTGCACATATGCAGATGCATCCTGTATGGTCAGTGCGTCAATATTTATACCATTGCTTCCAAGGAGTTCTGCCAGTTTCCCCAGTTCACCGGGGGCGTTTTTTAAAAAAAGCTGTATTTCTGTCCTTACCATTTCCCATCTCTCCCTTATAAAAATTAAGGATTTTCACCTTCTTCTTTTTTATAACCTTTAAGGTATTTTAGAAATTCAGAGTCTGTTGTCAGAATTATGGTGCTATTCTTATCGAATGCCTCTTTGTAAATTCTGAGACTCTCCAGGAAAGAATACAGTTCAGGGTCCTTAGAGTATGCCTCGGCGTATATTTTGGTTGCTTCGGCATCTGCCTCTCCTTTAATCTCCTGAGCCTTTCTGTACGCCTCTGATATTATCTTTTTTAATTCCTTCTCTTTTTTGCCCTCTATCTTGCTTGCCTCTCCCTGTCCTTCTGAACGGAACTTCTCAGCAATCTGTTTTCTTTCTGCAATCATACGCTGAAATACTGACTTCTGGACCTCTTCCACATAGTTGAGCCTCTTGATCTTAACATCCACAAGTTCTATGCCAAACTGGAGCAATTTGCTCTGTGCCTGATTCAGTATGCCTTCAGTTATTTTTTCCCTTCCGAAATTCACCGTCCCAAGGGGGCTGATCTCCTGAACCCTTTCCATTCCTGCTTCAAAGGTATCAAGGGCCCGGTTTGTCCATCTAACGGTCTCAATCAGGGGATATGAAGTTATATAATTCCTGACAGCAGAGTCAATTATATCGTCAAGCCTTGCCTGGGCCCCCATTTCATTGTTTACAGTCTGAAAGTATTTAAGCGGGTCAACTATCCTCCACCTTGCAAATGTATCCACCCATATGTAGGTCTTATCAAGGGTGGGTATCTGACCGGGGACACCGTCCCACTCAAGTAACTGTTTTGGGAAGAAATTTGCCTTCTGAATAAATGGTATCTTAAAGTATAATCCCGGCTCTTTTACAGGTTTACCGATGGGCTCTCCAAACTGTGTGATTACCACCTGTTCTGTTTCATCCACAACATAGGCGGAGTTGAAGAAGCAGATAATTAATATGACAGTTATTATCCATATAAACCAGCTTTTCACTTCTTGGCTCCTTCAGCTTTTTCCAGGTTTAAAATCGGTAACAGGTTCTTCTGGTCTGCATCTATGATATATTTTTTACCTATCTTTAAGTATATGTCCTTGATTGCCTCTAAGTATAACCTCTTTTTGGTTATCTCCTTTGCCTTGACATACTCTTCATATAGCTGATTGAATCGGGCCACATCTCCCTTTGCCTTATTTATACGCTCAAGGGCATAGCCTTCTGCCTCTCTTATCGTCTTTTCAGCTTCTCCCCTTGCTTTGGGTATCACCTTATTATACGCTTCCCTGGCCTTATAAATCATCTGCTCCTTTTCCTGAATGGCCTCATTTACCTCATTAAATGATGGTTGAACAGGTTCAGGCACATTTGTCTTTTTAAGTTCAATGGTAACAATCTTGATGCCCGTTTGTGCCCTGTCCATTTCCCTTTGAAGTAAATCTTTTGCCTGGAGTGCTATCTCCTGTCTTTTGCTTATAACTTCATTTATGCTTCTATCACCCACCACAAGTCTCATGGTGGCCTCTGATAGGTCTCTTAAGGTGGCCTTGACATTCCTCACTTTGAATAGATACTTGTATGGGTCACTGATTCTATATTGCACTGTCCATGGAACAACAGCCACATTCAGGTCCCCTGTTAGCATAAGGGATTCATTCAGGAAGGCGCCACCACTTGCATATTTTGTCCTGATTCCGGCCCTTATGGTCCTGAATCCGAACTCTTCTTTATAAACATATTTGACCTTTACTTTTGTGACCTTTTCAATACCGGCAGGAAGCTTAAAATTGAGTCCTGGCTGGACAATTCTTGCAAATCTGCCAAATCTCTGGATAACACCTACTTCGTCAACACCAACCGTGAAAAACATTGTGGATAATGCATAAATTATAATGCCTATCAGGAAGAGCGTGCCAATGGGAGGAACTTTGCCCCTTGTTCCCCGAAACTTCCTGAAGATATCATTTACCTGGGGGGGTGGGGGGCTTTCATGTCGTCTTCTCTGTTGCTGTAGCTTTTCCCAATCCCAGGCCATTAAAAATCCTTTTTAATTTACTTTAATTATTCTGTTAGTTACAATATAGTTAAATCGTTTCTTAGTCAAGATTAAACCAAAATGAAGTTAAGAAAGAGCTCAATTGTTTCAATAAAGGATGTTATTAATGGAATACTTAATGATCCCCGTTCGCCATTATCAAAGGAGAAAAAGGATATATTTGATGCCTGGGAGCGAACTGTGGGTGAGGAGATCAGCAGTCGATGCTCCCTGGAATGGTTCAGAAAGGGTGTTCTTGGAATATCTGTGTCTGACCCCATATGGTTTCAGGAGATGAGATTCAGGGCAGAGCAAATAAAAAGGGCCATGAATGAGACATTGGGAAAAGAGATTATAAGAAAGATGGAATTCTATCTGCGTTTTTCATGAATCAATATAATTATCCATGCTGATGTCCGGTATCAAAGATGGGAGGGAGGATTTTTATTCCGGGCCTTCCTTCGAGGATACCTTCAATGAGCATTAACCTGGCTTCAGAACCATGTCCAGGAAAGATAAACTGAATTCGCTTGGGTTCGAATCTTTTTTCTCTCATCTTCTGTATAATTTCTGAAAGTCTATCAGGAGGGTATATCATAGCAAGCCTTCCCCGACGCCTCAGTATTGACTTTGAGGCATTCAGTATATCATCTAAAGAGAGTGTTATCTCGTGCCTTGCAATGGCCTTCTGTGTATCGGGGTTGATCCTACCATCCGGGACAGGATGATAGGGTGGGTTACATATGGCAAGAGTGAAGATATTCCTCTTAGAAGGTATGTCCCTTATATCTCCCATTATTACAGATGCCTTTGTTTCAAATCCATTGAGAATAATATTCCTTTGTGCCTGACTTGCCAGTTCCTTTTGAATTTCAATGCCGATTATGTGAGAAACTTCTTTTTTTATTGAGAGAATTATCATCATTATAATTCCACAACCTGTTCCAAGGTCAATTATCCTGTCGTCTTTTCTGATTGTTGCAAATCTGGCAAGGTGCAGTGAATCAGCCGAGAATCTATAACCCCACCTGGGCTGAATCAGTTTTATCCGCCCGTCAAGAAACATATCCAGGGTCTCATCAGGATTCAATTCTATATTATGGGATTGTGATGAGTTCATTGGGATCAATTCTGAACAGGGCAAAGCCTGTAAGTATCTTTGGATAAAAGAAAGTGGACTTCCGTGGCATTATAAGTCTATTTGATGCCACCTCTATTACATGTTCAATCTTTGTGGGATTTATTAAGAAGGCCATATGATAATGCCCCTTTAGTGTAAGTTGTATTGCCTTTCCCATATCACTTTGATAATGAAATATCTCTTCATTGTCCAGATCTGACTTGGTAAAACCAAGGGTCTTCTGAAAGATAAATCTGGACAGCACCAGCACATCAAGTTTTTTAAGACTGGGATGAAGGTCATCACCCATTTCATCCCTTAGACCGTCCCTGAGTTTGAGTAGATATAAGTTCGAATCTCCATTAAGTAAAAATACAAATGAACTTGTCTGTTCGCCCTCCTTTCGAAGAATGGCTTCAATCTGTGAAGATGCATTGCCAGAGGCACAGTCAACATTTAATGGCATTAAATCGAACCACTGATTTATGTTTTTAAAGAATATTTCTTTGTCAAACTTGGGACACTTTTTTATCAGTCTATGGGAAGGCAAAATTGACAATCCCTCATCATACATATTTGTAAGATACATCATCACGAACTCAAAGGACTTATTTGATGGTTTCATTCCATGTCTTACACGCATCATATTACGGTAGTTTCTGGC
>JALVMZ010000315.1 GCA_027032655.1 Desulfobacteraceae bacterium | reverse complement strand
CTGCTGATTTTTTTCTGATTTACATCCATGTATCAGAAAAAAATAAAGCCGCTCAAGGAAGATACCATCCACCTGATAGGCTGTCCGGGTCTTTGTTGTAGCGAATGGCGGGAGGGCTTCGTCTTTTCCTCACTTATCTACGGGGGAAACCCCAGCCCGCTCCCGTTGTAATTAATGCCGAATCTGTATTATTATGAGAGAAAGTATGATTCAGAGGTATTAAGTTCATAAATGAACAGGAGCGGGAATGGGGAGGGGGTAAGGAATCCCCCGTAAGATAAGTGAGTTAAAAAGACCAGCCCGGGAGGCTTCTGAGCAGAAACAAAGACCCGGATAGCCTCTATAAAATTTAACTTAATGATTAACTAATTTGGAGAAGATCCAAAAAGATTAACAGGAAAGTTGAGATGCGGAAGGGATACCTCCTACAGGCTCAGCAAGATATACAGCCCTCTTTATGGCATTCATCACCATCTGCTCACCTATCAGCCCGACCCTGTTCGTATCAGCATCAATCTCATTGGATGAGATGGTAATAATGATATCCCCATCATATATGCTGTGTGCAGGACTTATGCACTTTACAACGCCACCCTGGGAGAGCCTTGATACAAGTGAAGCAGATACCTTGTCAAGCACTGCATTGGTCATTACAACGCCAATGGTGGTATTTTGAAATGCTGACACCGGCCTTTTAACTCCTTTTAGATATAGTTTTAATGTATTTGCAAATCTTTTCCCTTTTCTACTGGTCCTTGCACCTGCAATTATCTGGCCGGATTCCGGATCCAGCACATCACCATATGAATTTACCACCACCACTGCCCCCACTATAAGGCCATCTCTGAATCTTTTAAAACACATGCCCACTCCACCTTTTGTGGCCCTCTCAATACCAAAGAATTTTCCAACCGTTGCCCCCGTGCCTGCCCCCACAGAGCCTTCCATTATTTCTGTTGTTCTGGCATCCTTACATGCCTGATATGCCATCTCATCATCCGGTCTTATACCTGATCTTCCTATTGCAAGGTCAAATACTGCCATAGTGGGAACAATGGGAACAGTGGTCCCTCTTATGGGAAAGCCTGCCCCCATCTCTTCCAGATATCTCATGACCCCCCTTCCGGCCGAAAGGCCATATGCGCTTCCACCGGTTATGCAAACAGCATGGATCTTATTTACTATATGTCCCGGGAAAAGGGAATCAATCTGCCTGGTGCTGGTGGCTGAACCCCTTATATCTATTCCCGGTGTCATACCCTCAGGGCAGAGGATAACAGTTACCCCGGTTGCACCCTCGATGTGTGAAAAATGACCTATTTTAATCCCTTCCAGGAGAATCTTCTTTAACAATTAAAGGTCCCCTAAAATCTTTATTATTGGAAAAATAATAAGCAATTTATTAAAATCATTCATATGCCGTCAACCGTGAAAAATACAGAACCTTATGTTGCCCTGGGTAGCAGACTTAAGGGCGTCCCTGAGGTCATAACCCTTGGTGTAAAACCAAATTATCTGGATTACACGCCTCAAGAGAGAAAGCTGATAAAAGAGGCACCATTTATCCTCTACCCTACCATGAATTATGCACAATTCTTTAAGACCTCGGGCAAGAGGATATTTCCAAGCCTTGAAACATACCTTTATGCTGACGAAAAGATAAAACAGACCACATTGTTCTATCTCAATAATATACCTCATCCAAGGACCAGGATATACTATCCCAGACATCATGGAGAGATTTTAAAGGATTTCACTCCCCCATTCATTGCAAAACTCCCCAGGGCATCTGCCCAGGGAAGGGGGGTATTTCTTATAAGATCAAAAGATGAACTTGAAAATTATCTTTCACTTACAAAGATTGCGTATATTCAGGAGTATCTGCCCCATGAAAGGGATTTGAGAATTATTCTTATAAATTATAGACCTGTTCTATCTTACTGGAGAGTCCGCCCTCCTGATGGATTTAAGACAAACATATTTCAAGGCGGGAGATTTGATTTTGATGGAATCCCGGAGTCAGCCATTAAAAAGTCCATAGAATTTGCAAAAAAATGCAGATTCAACGATGTTGGGCTTGACATGATAAGACATGATGGGAAATGGTATCTCATTGAGGCCAACATGAAATACGGTAGAAAAGGCCTTCGGGAAAGAGGCATGGAGCTCAAGCAGATAATAAGGGAGATGCTGATATCAGGACAGATCACCGGGGAATAAAGAGGTAATAGATATTCGGATGAAAAGAATAATAATCTCATTTTTGTTAATTGCACTCTTATCCATTTTAACAGTTCTGGGAATCTTTTATATACATGTCTCATCAGAGGCTGAAAGGTTAATTGATCATGGAATAATAGATGAGGTCTTTGCCTCTGAAAGTCCTGTATTTTATGATGATGGAGTTACCCCAATAGGTGTTTTTTTCAGCAAGATCCATCGCAAGTATGTTCCTTTCAGCAGAATACCAAAACATTTCATAAAGGCCTTAATTGCCACTGAAGACAGGAACTTCTTTCATCACCGTGGTTTTGACATTAAATCCATACTAAGGGCATTTCTTGTAAACCTTATGGCCAGAAGGATAGTTCAGGGGGGGAGCACTATTACCCAGCAGACTGCAAAAAACATATTCAAAAGGGAGAAACGCACTTATATTGCAAAACTAAAGGAGCTCATTCAGGCAATGGTGCTTGAGAAGAGATTTACAAAGGAGCAGATACTGGAATTCTATGCAAATCAGTTCTTTGTTACAGGATACGGGAGGGGGCTCGGAATTGCATCTGAGTATTTCTTCAACAAAAGACCTGAGGAGCTCAACCTGGTGGAATCCGCATTTATTGCAGGTGCACTAAAAGGACCTTACAAATACGATCCCTTCAGCAAAAAGAGTTCTGCTGAGAGGGAAAAGGCGATCAGACTTGCAAACTTAAGAAAGAATTATGTCCTTAAAAAGATGTGGAAACTAAAATTCATCTCCAGAGACGAATACCTGAAGGCCAAAAAACAGGATGTCCCCTTCCGGGAGGGCAGGATCACATACAGATTGAATGTTATAATGGACTATGTAAAGGATCAGTTGATGTCAGATTATTTTAAAAGGATTTTACAGGAACAGGGGATTGAAAACATTGCCACCTCTGGCATCAGGATATATACCTCGGTAAACAGGGAGATCCAGAGACACACACTGGAATCTGTGCAGAAAAATCTCTCTCACCTTGAAATAATGCTATCAGGGTATAATCGTTCTCTGATTCAGAAAAGATATATAAAAAACAGAGATTATATCCATTCTATGCCAGTGGACGATATCCCATTTATAGGGGAAATTACCCATATCAACCATAATCCAGAGAATCCCTTAATAACTGTATCCTGGAAGGGGGGCGGTGGTATAATTGATCTACAGGGCATGATGCCATTAGCAGATGCATGGGTTAAATCAAGGTTTGGTCCATGGGCAAAATTTGAAAAAAGGCACCTGAAGAGTTTCATCAGGAATTTTAAAGAAGGAGACCTTGTTGCGATCAGATATCTCAAAGATGGGAAAACAGGGACAAAGACACTGCTCCTTACAGTAATTCCAGAGCTTGAAGCAGGTGCCATTGTGCTTAAGGATGGAATGGTCAAGGCCATGGTCGGGGGGTATTTTAACAGGTTCTTTAACAGGGCAGTTGATGCCAAAAGACAGCTTGGCTCTGTTTTTAAACCTATTCTGTACACTTCAGCACTGCAGCTTAAATGGAATAATCTTGATACACTCATGAACAGAAGAGACCTTTTCTCATTTGAAAACACAGTATATGTGCCAAGACCTGATCATACGCCTGAATCATCCAGGGTATCACTTACATGGGCAGGTGTAAAATCAGAGAACCTTGCCTCTGTGTGGCTGCTTTATCATTTAACTGACAGACTCAATCAAAAAGAGTTCAAAGAGCTTACAAAAATAGTGGGTTTGAACAGGAAAAAAAATGAATCTTATTATGAATATGCAGGCAGGATAAGGGACAGATGGGGGGTTGTGGTCAATAGAGAAAGACTTATGGAATCTGCATTTGAGATGGCAAAAAAGGAGATCATACCTGACCTTATTTTTGAAGGATATGCGAATTCCATTAATAATCTTCTTTCCATCCATTATAATATATCAAAAAGTGCGCTCCAATCCGTAAAAAAAGAATATAGAAGAGAGGTTTCAAGATTCAGTTTCAGATCTCTTAGAAGAAGGAATTTTGAGATGAAGCGGGTTCTATTTGACATCAAGAATAATAAGCACATATTTAATCCTTATACATTAAAAGAATTTTCCAGAGTTACATCCGGAAAATATCCCAGGGTAATATTTGGTTATTCCAATAATGAGGATGGAAATGAGCAAGTATCAGGAGATGAGATATTATCAATATCTCCAGGAGATATATGGATAGATGATCTCCTGCCCTCCCGGATAATAGATCTGCTTCAGGAATATACCATCAAAAATTATAGGACACTCATTAATTACAGAAGGTATGATTTTGAAGTGCTCTCAAATGTAAGGGATTTCAGGACCCTTGTAAGCCTTCTTTATGT
>JALVMZ010000314.1 GCA_027032655.1 Desulfobacteraceae bacterium | reverse complement strand
TGGTTGGATGCACAAATCCCAGGATGAAACAGGACTGGGTGCATGTGGAGCTGGTAAGAGAACTCATTAAAAATGATGTGCTTGTGGTTCAGACAGGATGCAGTCAGATTGCACTTGCAAAGAACGGATTTCTGACACCTGAAGCTGCACATCTGGCAGGACCCGGTCTCAGAGAGGTATGTGAAGCAGTGGGTATGCCACCTGTCCTTGGGTGCGGTTCATGTGTGGATAATAGCAGAATCCTTATCGCATGTGCAGAGATGGTAAAGACCGGTGGACTGGGAGAGAGTATTGCAGATTTACCAGTGGCAGGTGCAGCACCTGAGTGGATGAGTGAGAAGGCAGTATGTATTGGTCAGTATTTTGTGGCATCAGGTGTGTTCACAGTATTTGGAGTAACATTTCCAATTGTGAAAGAAACAAAGTGGTATAAGCTCCTCACAGAAGGACTTGAATCCCTGGGATTTGGGAAATGGGGATTTGCTGTTGATCCTTACGAGATGGCCCGTATGATGATAGAGCATATTGATAAGAAGCGTAAGGCCCTTGGTATTGACAAGGCAAGAGAAAGGGTGCTTGTGGATATGGCCGCAAGAAGGGAACTGGAAGCAGCTTAGTGATTCATAATATCCCGATCCTTTTCAAGGCAACTGCCTCTGGATCGGGATATTTTTTTATTCTATACATTGAGTGAAATTAGTCCCAACTCATGGAAAATGGTAAAAACAAAGGCATTGTGACTTCAAGACAGTGCCCTTACTGTGGTCATCATGAAGTGGGTTTTATTGACTCAGAGGGAGTGTTTCATCCTCTGAGACCAGGCATGAGAATAGAGGTGTTTTCTCTGGCTCCATCCCATGTGATTCCACCAGATCATCAATTACAGGATACTGAGGAGATTAAAGAATACAGTGTGTGGATACCGCATCCTGCATTACGAAACAGAATTTTACGCATCAGGTATGGGGTTTGGATCCAGAAAGATCAATTGCCAGTAGAGATGAATCCAGTTCTCTATAAGGTCTCATATCTTAATAAGATAAGATTACTTATTGAAAAAGGAGCTGAACTGCCACTCGCTGTTGTATTTGACAGATTTTTTACCGCCCCCCATTTAGCTGGAGGGACTCCTGAGCAGATAACCTACAATTTATGGAGGGATATTGAAGAGATAAGAAGACCAGTAATGGCCATTGAAAGGTGGCTCAAATCCCCTGACACTGAAACTGAAAGAGAATTAATAAGACCATTCAAACCGGATGATATTAGGGATAAACCACCAAGTGAGGAAGAGATAAACTCAGAGTTTGCGTCCCTTAAACTTGTTGAGTTTTTAGAATCCCTTGCTCTATAGAAATGATTCATTGACTGCCCTGTCTTTCCTCCTATCCGCTTCCAGTCAAAAGACTATCTGCCATTTATATTAACCAGTGTGTCAGCTTTAAAGGTTTTCCATATTGACGGAAATGGGCAAATTTTCTAAACTCTGGCAGGTCTTTAAAAATATACTCTCAAGAAGAGGTGCTATTTTTGTCCGAAGTCATTGATCAGGTAAAAAATGTTATAAGCATTGAGGCCGAAGGCATATTGGGTCTTATTGATAGGATTGGACCGGAATTTGAAAAGGCTGTTGAAATTATCCTGAATGCAAAGGGCAGGGTAATACTTACTGGAATAGGAAAATCAGGACTGGTGGGAAGAAAGATAGCTGCGACCCTCAATAGCACAGGAACGCCATCTCTTTTCCTGCATCCTGCGGAGGCCATTCATGGGGATCTTGGCATGGTAACACCCAATGATGTGGTGCTTGCCATATCTAATAGCGGTAATACCAAGGAGATAAATAGTATAATTCCCATTTTAAAAGAGATGGGGGCAAAGATAATTGCGTTTACAGGTAATACTGAATCCATTATGGCAAAGATGAGTGATGTTGTTATTGATGTTGGGGTTGAGAGGGAGGCATGCCCCCTTGGCCTTGCTCCCACCACCAGCACCACTGCAGCACTTGTGATGGGTGATGCCTTGGCAGTGGTATTGATCAATATGAGAAAGTTCAGTCAAAAGGACTTCAGGCGTTTTCATCCAGGAGGAACCCTTGGGGAAAGGCTGAGGGTCAAGGTAAAAGAAGTTATGATAACAGGCGACAATATACCTGCTGTTACAAAGGGGACCAATATGGCACATGTTATAAAAGAGATGGATAACAAGGGTATAGGAGCTACTTTGGTTCTTGATGATGATGGAAGACTTCTTGGTATTATAACAGATGGAGACTTAAGAAGGGCACTATTAAGAGCAGATGACATTCATCAGATGAGATGTGAGGAGGTCATGTCGCCTGCACCAAAAACCATTGATGAGGACCAGCTTGCAGCAGAAGCTCTGGCTCTAATGGAGCTTTATCAGATAATGCACCTTGTAATTATTGACAGGGCCAGGAGGGTAAAAGGTATTCTCCATCTTCATGACCTTCTGGGCCGAGAGGAATTCAGATTAAACGATGACTTTAAAACCTCCCCGCGGATTGATAATTGATCTGATAACCCCCCTTGAATCCGGGGGGAAGATAGACCATTTGGGGCTGGAAGCACTGATCAATTGGGTTATTTCTTATGCTGATGGCCTGATGCTGGGTGGCCCCATTGGTGGAGAAGGGCTTAAGATTCATGAAAGGACGAGATTATCACTTGTGGAGTATGTGCTTTCCGCTCTTGAAGGTGAACTTCCCATCTTTATATGGATTTCATTTAGAGATACTGAGAAGACCTTCAGCTTTTCTATAGCTGTAAAGGATATTATTCAAAAAACAGGATATAAGGGATCAGTTTTTTTTGTGGATACCCCCCTTTACCATCACAGCAACAGAGGGCTCTTTATGTATTTTAATGAGCTCTGCAAAAAGATCAATTTTCCTTTTATTATACATAATGATCCAGAAATAATTGCCAGTCTGAATATTCCATTTAAACGGAAGAATATAAGGACTACTATCTTAAAGGAGCTGGTAACCATTGATGGAATACAGGGTATGGTATATTGTGGCCCATTAGAACGGGTCAGGAATTATCAGAAGGCCATAAAGAAAAAGAGCGGATTCAGAATATATGATGGAGAAGAGTCAAAATTTCTCCAGCATCCAAGTTTGAGCGGGGTTTTCTCCATAGGTGCAAATATTCTTCCGAGACCCTGGAGCAGGATTACACATTCCTCTATTGAGCCTGGAAGTGAGAATCAGCATTATCCTGATCAACTGAAGCAGATATGGGAATACGGAAGTTTGATACAGGAGGCCATTAGAATATATGAGAAGGCTCCTGTTTATCTGATAAAACAGTTATTGTGGAAAAGGGGGATTATAAAAGGGGCATTCTGTTTTGAACAGCATATAAACGATAAAGATGATAGACTGAAAAGGCTATCAGAACTGATTGATCATTACATGGAGCGTTGAGGAGATCAGGTGCAGCAGCAATGTTCACCGCAATTGGCAATATCAGCAAGTGCCCTGATCACCTCCCTATCCTCTGGGGTGGAAACGCTCAGTATCTCAATTGAAATGATAAAGGGGGTGTCTATTTTGATTGATTCAATGCTAAATGGAGGGGGGATGTGCCCGAATATATGAGTAATATCTCTGTTTTCAACCCTGATTTGAACCTCATCACCCTGGCATTTCCCCTCAATTAGATATTCTAAAGGAGCAAGTCCTGTGGTGCCAATCCCAAAAATAAAATCAAATTCAGAGGAATTTAACAAAGGGTTCCCATTTATGTCTTTTATTGTTACTCTGAGGCCTATTTTTTTCATGTGCTGGATGGGTTTCATATTTAATAATTTTAATGGATATACAGGAAAGAATCAACAGAATATGATAATATAAGATAAAAGGAGTAGATAGAAGATGGAGTTTTTTAAAGATACATCAGTTAAATACCTTCTGGGCCATTATGAGTCTTTAATAAGAGATGCCATAAATAGATTCTCTTCAGATAATATCCACATACGAATATGGAAAAAGGATCATACAGTCTGGTTTGATGGTGACTTTAAAGGTAAGGAAAAGGAAATAATAGAGAGACTGGGGTGGCTTGACCTACCCATAAGGATGCAATCTGAATATCATACCCTTACATCAGCATCTGATGAGGCGAAGACCCATTTCAAGAGATGTGTCCTTCTTGGAATGGGTGGCAGTAGCCTTGCCCCTTTTGTGTTTTCAAAGATATTTGGTAAGGCAGATGCATATCCCCGATTAACTGTCCTCGATAGCACACATCCACTTTCCATAGAATCCATTCTTCAGGAGCATGATTTAAGAGATACACTTTTTATTGTCTCAAGCAAATCAGGTGGAACCATTGAGACCATTTCTCTTTTCGACCTGTTCTATTACAAATTAAGTGAATTGATGAATAATCCGCACAGGAATTTCTGGATTATAACAGACAGGGGCTCAAAACTTGAGCCTTTAGCTCAGGAGAGGGGGATAGAAAATATCTTTTATGCCCCAGAGGATGTGGGAGGAAGGTATTCAGTGTTTTCCTTTTTTGGTATGCTTCCCGGGGCAGTAATGGGACTTGATTTTCAAAGAGCCCTGAGCAGGGCAATTGATATGATGAACAGGTGCTCCGGAGAAGTATCCTTTGCTCAAAACCCGGGTCTTATCCTCGGAACAGTGCTGGGGGCACTTTCCCTGAGAGAAAGAGACAAGTTGATACTATCAGGGAGTCCAGAGATATTTCCCATTACTGCATGGCTTGAGCAGTTGATTGCTGAGAGCACAGGAAAAGACCAGAAAGGGATATTACCTGTTCCTGAAAAGAAATTAATTTCATTCAATACTGGAGATGATCAGGTAATTGTGTATTTTAGAGTAAGAGGCAGTTCTGATCCTCTGCCAGAGGAACACCTTCAAAATCTGAGTAAAAGCGGCCATCCTGTTATTATAATTCAACTTGAAGACATCTATGACATCTTTTCGGAGTTTTACAGATGGGAGATGGCAACTGCCATGGCAGGCGCAGTATTAGGGATAAATCCCTTTGACCAGCCCAATGTGGAGCTTGCCAAAAAGAGGACCTCTGAGATTATCTCGGCGTGGGGGAGAAAAGAGCCCTTTTACGTTGAACCTCCTATAATCATGGAGGATGGTATCTCCCTGTATGGTTTATCAGGAGAATTTAAGATGGGTAGCCTATCTCATGCGGTTGAATCATTCTTGGCTCAGGCAGGGTCAGGAGACTATATATCAATAATGGCCTACCTTCCAATAAATGATAGAATTGATCAACTTATTGAGGATTTGAGGATTGTGGTGAGAGAAAGGACAGGGATTGTGACCACAGCCAGCTATGGTCCAAGATATCTCCATTCTACGGGTCAGCTTCACAAAGGAGATGGAGGTAAGGGGTTATTTGTTGTAATCACCCATAAGGGAGATAGAGATATTCCGATTCCTGAAAGAAGTTATGGATTTCAAACCCTTATCATGGCTCAGGCAATGGGAGACTATCTGGCATTGAAAGAAAGGGGAAGGAGGGTAATAAGAATAGATATGCCTTCAGAGTTCGAAGATGGGATGAATCGATTAATAAATTGCATTAAGAACATTGAAGGATAGGGGATAATGCCATGAATGAGCTGGAGAGATTCAAGATGCAGTCTGCAAAAGAGGCCGTAAGCCATATCAAGTCAGGTATGGTGGTGGGACTGGGAACCGGCAGCACTGTTAAATATGCGCTTGAGTTCCTGGGGAAGATGATAAGAGATGGGGAGTTAAAGGATATAGTGGGTATCCCAAGTTCGAGGGAAACCGAGAAAATCTCCATTGAACAGGGAATACCCCTTGGTGACCTTAAAGAGTATTCTGAAATAGATGTCACAGTTGACGGTGCTGATGAAGTTGATAATGACCTCAATCTCATTAAAGGTGGGGGGGGCGCACTTCTGAGAGAAAAGATCATAGCACAGGCAAGCAAGAGAAACATCATAATAGTGGATGAGACAAAAATAACAGAACGCCTTGGCACCAGGTTCTATCTGCCTGTGGAGGTAATTCCATTTGGCTATGGGACAGAGGAGAGGTTTCTTAAATCCATTGGTGCCCATGTAAAGCTCAGGTTAAAAGAAGACAGCACCCCATTTGAGACTGATCAGGGAAATTATATACTTGAGTGTAACCTTGGCCCCATTGAGGATATAGAGGGCCTTTCAAACATACTGGATGCAAGGGCAGGAATTATGGCACATGGACTTTTCATAGGACTTGCAACCGATGTGATTGTATCGGGTGCAGGTGGAATAAGACACATAAAAAGGTCATAATTTTACCCTCTTGCTTGACATTTAATAAAAGATATTGGAAAAAAACCTCATTGGAGAGGTGATAGATGAGAAAGATATTCATGATATTGATAATTGTATTGATTGCCAACTGGATAATCCTTCAGGGGCGATCCTCTGGCTCTGACCTATTTGAAAGACGATATGCCATATGTATTGGAGTGGGAGATTATCAGGACCCCAAAATAATTGACAGGCATGGTTGTTATTCGGCTATTAAGAGGATTTCAGAAATCCTCGCAACAAAAGGATTATTTGACAGGGTGTTCCTCTTCACAGATAGGGCACCAAAGGATGATCCCTATTATGCTTCAAAAAAGAACATAACATCCATAATTGATATGGTATTAAAAGAGGCGAAACCAAAGGATACTCTCCTTATACTATTCATAGGACAGGGTATCACAACCAGCTCTGGAAAAGGATTCTTACTTGTGGGTGATTCCAGATTGAAAAGCCTGAGCAGGACTGCCATATCACTTGATTGGCTCACAGATACCATAAAAAAGAGCGGTATTTTGAAATCCATCCTCATCCTGGATGCCCAGGAGCGAAAAATAATCAAAAAAAGAGTTGCCCGGGGAATATATCCTGATAGATATATTGACCGTAAGTTCCCGGCCATATTCTATGGGGCTCAAAAGGGCTCTTTTAACCATCCGATTGAGTATAAAACCTATGATCTGTTTATGGATACACTCATAAAGGGGATAGATGGATATGCTGATTCCATGTATGGTGGCAATAACGATGGAGTTGTTACACTGTCTGAACTTGCTGAATATTTAAAAGATGAGATGGCAAGATTATCCATAAAAACAGGGGCATATCAACTGCCCCATTCATCCATCAAATATCCTTTGATGGGCTCGGTTCTTATAAGTTCATTGAAAGCAGGGGGGCACAGGGCACAGATCATGGGGCCTGGTATGGTAAAGAAAATGCCCAAGGGTATTATGGAGGCAGAACTCAAAAAGGAGACAGTTAAAAAGAAGGTAGTAAAGAGATTTCATGAAAAGAGAGAACTCAAACCTGAGCTTAAAGAAAAACCGGAAACGATTAAAAAGGCACCTGAAAAAGAGCCATTAAAAAAGAAAGAGGTGCTGATACCTCCTCCTGTTAAAAAGGCTGAAACTGTAAAAGAGATAAAAAAGGAGACAGTGAAAGAGACATCCAGACCTGCCCCTGAAAAGAGAGCACCGAAGATAACACACATTAAGAAAAAGGTTCCAGAAAAGATCGAAAAGAGCGAGAAGGAAGAAAAGATAGAATTAAAAGAGAAGGAAGAGAAAAAAACAGAATATGTGCAGTCCCGGGAACAAGAGATCATGGTATCAAAAAAGATGATACCAGAGGAGATGCCACCATCTGTTATGGAGGTGCTCCCTACCAAAACAGAAAAGCCACAACCTGTTAAACCAGAAAAAGAAGAAGGGCCAAAAAAGAAGGCTTATAAGGTGGGTATGATTGAAGAGGCCAGAAAGGAGCCCAGGGTTGTGCCCCCTCCAGAGCCCGTGCTGTTAAGAAATACCCCCCAGGACATAACCCCCAAAGGGATCCGATCACTTCTTATAAAGCACAACTTCTATGCCACATGCTGGACCTATAACGCTGATTTCTGTAATCCTGAAGGGGAATTTTTTAATAGATTTATAGATAATAAGAATGGAACCATTACCGACCTCTCAACAAACCTGATGTGGCAGAAGGGGGGCTCAAAAGAGCCAATGACCTGGTATGATGCCTCTGAATATGTAAAAAAGATAAATGAGCAAAAATTTGGGGGATATTCAGATTGGCGTCTTCCCACTGTGGAAGAACTGGCATCCCTGCTTGAGAGTAGCTGGAAAAATTATGACCTTTTTATTGATCCTGTGTTTGAAAGGAAGCAGAGACATTGCTGGAGTGCTGATACCTATGGTATAAAAAGGGCCTGGAAGGTAAATTATCACATGGGATTTATTATTGATTTCCCCATGTCAGATAAGAACTGGGTAAGACTTGTTCGAACAATCAAAAAACCCTGAATACGAATAGAAATTTTTCTATCTTATTCTTTCTGCCTTATAGAGGAATTTAAATCGCTTTGAGTCGATATCTATTGAAGGAATGCGAAGCCTCCAGACAATCTCTCCATCAGGCATCACCTCTGTTATCCTGTTTGCCTCCACAATAAGGGTATTACCGTTGGGCAGACGATTTGCATCACGGATGTGAGCTATCGGTCTTGCACCATTTGGGTGGGTCCACTCCCATACAGGGGTTTTTGTAACTCTATCAATCTCAATAACTCTATTTGCCGAAGTAATGGGGATAAGGAGATGGTTGTCTGGTAGAAGTTCAGGATCATGGGGATGGGAACGGGATTTAAACTGATATTTCCAGACAGGCATTCCCTCCGGGTCCACTTCCACAATCATGTTGAAATTTCTGATACTGATCAGTGTATTTCCATTGGAAAGCCTTGTAACTCCATTTACATGCATCCATCCCTGATGATGGATATTAGAGAATGGCTCTCTGTCAAAATGCCTCATTCCATCCCATGACCATACCTCTTTCCCGCTGGGGTCAATTTCAATGACATGCTTTCCGCCCTTCCTTACCCAGCCCCGCACATAAAGGGTGTTTCCATTGGGAAGTCTATCCACATCATGGGATGTCTCAGTATCCTCGTGCTTCCATACCAGCTTTCCTCCTCTTTCAATCTCATATATACCAACCTTTTGTATATTAAAGAGTATATGGTTATTGGGGAGTCTTTCAACATCCATTACAATGTTATATCTTTTTCTGAAATCAGGAAACAGGGAGTCAGGAACCCTGAAATCCCACACAGTATTACCTCTCATGTCCACTTCAACTATTCTTGGATTGTCCGGATCTGAATTATCTGCAAAGAGTGTGGTTCCATTGAATGCATGATCAGTATCATACTTCTCAATAACATATCTTGCGCTATAGGCCATTGAAGAGTAGGCTAAAATAATTATCACCCCGAAAGCAAGGATTCCTGTTCTGATGAAGATTTTTTTTAAAGCATTATTCATTTAATTACCTCCTTATCTTTCGCATTTTAATCCTTTAACTTTAGGAAATTTTATGTTTGACGATTTATATATCATAATATTATATATCTTTCTATTAAACTTTTTTAATTTGATATCCATGACAGAAAGACAGTTCCAGAGAAAGCTAACCGCCATTTTAAGTGCGGATGTAAAGGGATACAGTCGCCTTATGGGAGAAGATGAGGCAAGAACTGTCCGCACCCTAACTGAATACAGAGAGGTGTTTTACACACTGGTCAGGAATATGAGAGGAAGGGTTGTGGACTCTCCAGGAGACAATATCCTTGCCGAATTTCCAAGCGTTGTAGATGCCGTTAACTGTGCAGTTGAGATTCAGAAAGAGCTACAAAAAAGGAACAGTGAACTTCCTGAAGATCAGAGAATGGTTTTCCGCATCGGTATAAATCTGGGAGATGTGATTCAGGAAGGGGATAGAATTTATGGAGATGGTGTTAATATTGCAGCAAGGATTGAATCCCTCGCTGACCCAGGAGGTCTGAGCATATCAGGAACGGCCTTTGATCAGGTGGAAAATAAGCTAAATTATCATTATGAGTTCATGGGTGAGCACAGGGTTAAAAACATAGTAAAACCTGTGAGGGTTTACAGGGTCCTGTGGGACAGAAAGCCTGCTGGTAAGGAGATTAAACCAGCAGGGTTTGTAAAAGGAGCACTTCGTAAAAAGGCAATTGCTTCCATTATCATCATTGCCCTTGTCATTCCAGGGATCTGGTATCTTATTAAACACACAGATATATTATCAAAGAAGCAGAATGAAATGTCCAGGACCGTTCCATCCATTGCAGTATTGCCTTTTTTAAATCTAAACAGGGATGCAGAAGAGAAATATCTTGGGGAGGGAATAACAGAGGACCTTATTGCAGGACTTTCCAGAATCCCTCACCTGATGGTGATATCCCGAAACTCCAGCTTTGCATACAAAGGAAAATCCCGGAAGCCCGAGCAGATAGGAAAGGAACTTGGCGTAAGATATCTTCTGGAAGGGAGCGTTCAAACCCAGGGAGATAGATTGAGAACCACGGTTCGCCTCATTGATACAAGGGACGGACATCTGCTTTTCTCTGAACGATACGACAGGAAGTTAAAAGATATCTTTGCACTCCAGGATGAGATAACTTTCAATATTATTACGGCCCTTGCAATCAAGCTGGGTGAGGGTGAACAGGCGCAACTCTTCTCAAAAGGGACAAAGAATCTGGATGCATATATAGACCTTATAAAGGGAAGAGAAGAGTTTTACAGAATGAATAAACAGGGAAATACAAATGCAAGGGAGCTCTTCCAGAAGGCAGTATCACTTGATCCTGATTATGCAGTGGCATATCGTCTGCTTGGTGCCACATATCAGATGGAGGTGGTCCTTGGATACAGTAAGAACCCAAAACAATCCATTCAAAAGGCCAAGATGCTTGCAAAAAAGGCGATAGAGCTTGATGAATCAGAGGCCGGTGCACACAGCCTCCTTGCAAGGCTATACCTGATGGAAAGGGCTTATGATGAGGCAGTAGCAGAGGCACAAAAGGCCATCCAGATTGCCCCAGGATCAGCAGATGCATATGCATCAATGGGCGTAATTCTTACATTTTCAGGCCAGCACCAGAAGGCAATCAAGATGTTTCAAAAGGCAATGCTTCTGAATCCCATGCCACCAAGCTGGTATTTCCATAATATGGGAAATGCCCAGAGAAATGAAGGTCACTATGATGATGCTATCTCATCTTATAAAAAGGCCATTGAGATTAAAAAGGATAATATATTTGCCTGGTTGGGAATGGCATCGACATACAGTCTTATGGGAAAAAAGCAAAAGGCCGAGGAGGCCCTGAGCAATGTATATAAGATATATCCGGGTTACAGCATAGAGAAGTTTAAAAAACGCATGCCATATAAAAACAGGGATGACCTTCTCCTTGTGCTAAATTCCCTTAAAAGCATTGGCCTGAAATAACCAGCGATTTCAGGATTAAATAAGGCCAAGCTCCTTTTTGGTGTCTTCGAGTTCCTGGTGGCTCTTTTCCCATTTTCTGATGAGCTCTTCAATGGCATTCTTTATTTCTCTATATCTATTTACCAGAGTTTTTGCCTTTTCCTTGTCTTTGAATATCTCAGGATTATTGAGCTGTTCTTCTATTTGCCTCTCTTCATTTTCAAGACCAGTGATCTGATCTTCCAGCCTCTTTATCCTTTCCTCTATGGGACCTATTGCCTCAGTAATGGTCTTTCTCTTTTCTGCACGAATCTTTCTCTGAAGTTTCCTGTTTGAGCTTTTAAAATCCTGTTTATCTGTATTATTTTCTCTTTGAAATATTCGTGATCTTTTTTGAGCTAATTCCTTTTGTTCCATGAGCCTTTGATGATACTCATACTCCGTAAGATTACCAGGGAACTCAATCAGGGTCTTATCTTTTAATTCCCATATCCTGGTTGCAAGTGCATTGATAAAAGCGCGATTGTGCGATACAAATATCATCGTTCCCCTGTAGTCCTTTAATGCAGATGCAAGCACATCAGAGGAGAACATGTCCAGGTGATTGGTGGGCTCATCCATAAGGAGTAGGTTTCCTGGTTTTACAAGTATCTTTGCAAGACATACCCTTGCCCTTTCCCCACCAGATAGGACCTTTATCTTTTTTTCCACCTCATCACCTGAAAAAAGGAAGCTGCCGCATAGGTTTCTTATTTTTTGAGTGCTTTCCTTCGGCACAATATTATGTATCTCTTCAATTATGCTATTTTCCTGGTTGAGGAGTTCACTCTGCTCCTGTGCATAATAACTGATACATACGCCATGGCCATATCTGATGTGGCCATGGTCTGGTTCAATTATTCCAGCAAGAATCTTAAGAAGTGTGGTCTTGCCTGAGCCGATTGGTCCAATGAGTGCAATTCTCTCTCCCCTTAATACCTGTAGATTCAGGTCATGGAAAACTAAATTTCCCCCAAATGCCTTTGCAAGGGAGTTGATTTCAAGCACAATACGACCGCTTCTGGGAATCTCAGGGAATGAAAATCTTATGTTCTTTTCTTTATTGGGTAGATTTACAGGGGTAAGCCTTTCCATTGATTTGATTCTGCTCTGAACCAGGCTTGCCTTTGATGCCTTTGCACGGAATCGGTCAATAAATCTCCGGGTTTCCCTGATTCTGTGCTCAATCTTTCTCTTTTTTGATTCAAGAAGTCTTAATTCCTGCTCTCGTGCT
Organism: Desulfobacteraceae bacterium; assembly: GCA_027032655.1. Classification (GTDB taxonomy): domain Bacteria; phylum Desulfobacterota; class DSM-4660; order Desulfatiglandales; family JALVMZ01; genus JALVMZ01. The sequence goes on along the minus strand of JALVMZ010000314.1, from coordinate 744 downwards.
CTCAGATAACTTTCATAGTTACCTTTGTGATATTTGATCCCGCCAGGTTCCAGACTCAAAACCCTGTTTATGTGTTTGTTTAAAAATTCTCTGTCATGGCACACCATGATTATGGTGCCTTTGTGGTTTTGAAGGAATTCATCGAGCCATGTAAGGGATGGTATGTCTAAATGATTTGTGGGCTCATCAAGGAGAAGGAGATCAGGGTCTCTGTAAAGTATTGAGGCAAGGTTTGCCCTCATCTTCCAGCCACCACTGAGAGATGAATATGGAGCGTTTAATCGATGTGATTCAAAGCCGAGCCCTTTGAGAATCCTCTCTGCATTATGTATGGGGAATCTCATGTCAATCTCATTTATCTTCTCAATGAAAATGGCAAGCTCCTGTTCAAGTGCTTTTCTGTGATCAGGTATTGCTGTCCGGGAGAGATTGTCCTTGATGGATTCAATTCTTTCTTTTATGAATTTTCTTTCTGGAATAGAATCAACAATTGCCTGCAAAATTGGGCCGGAGAGGGCATCATGAACCTCCTGCGGTAAATAACCCGTTCTGATTCCCTTTTTTCTGGATACTTTTCCTCTGTCAGGCTCTATATCGCCTTTTATAATCTTGAGAAGAGTGCTTTTCCCTGTTCCATTCCGTCCAATAAGTCCTATTCTGTCCCCTTCAAACACGGTAAGGGAGAGCCCTGAAAACAGGATTCTTCCGGGAAGATTAAGCTCTATTTCCTCAAGATTTACTAAA
>JALVMZ010000313.1 GCA_027032655.1 Desulfobacteraceae bacterium | reverse complement strand
CTGACCCTCTTACCCTTTTTGGAAAGGAAATCCACGATGGGAACGAAATCCCTGTCCCCCGTAACCAGAACCACCTCATCCACACTGTCCGCCATGGATATTATCTCCAGTGCCATTTCCACATCCATATTTATCTTATGGTTCACATTGTCCCCCAGCCTCTTAACAACTTTCGTCACAACCCTGTATCCCATAAAGGAAAGGGCATTTATAAGTTTTTCCCTCCGCTCATCACCCTCGAACATGGGCACGAAGGCAATTGCTTTAAACAATGTCTTCCCCCGCCTTCTGTACTGGTCCTCCACCGCCTTCAGGAGCACATCGTATCTCACCTCCTGTCCTATCTTCTCGAAAGTGATGTGGACGTTCTGAACATCCACGAACATTACCACCCTGTCCCTGACACCTGTCATATTCTAACCTCCTTAAACATTTACGATTTGAAGAACAACCTAACGGCAACGAATATTAAGAAAATTGCAAAAAGCCTGGAAAGAAGCCCCGAAGGGATTTTGTTGGCGATAAAAGCGCCGAAATATGCCCCCAGAAATAAGCCAATGGCTATCAGAAAAGCCCCCTTCACATGAACATGGCCATTTCGATAGTACTCCAGAAAACCGAGCAATCCGACTGGAAGAAGCAGTGCCCCCAGGGATGTACCCTGCGCATCGTGCTGGCTCATTCCGTAGAAATAAATGAGAGATGGAATTATTATAACACCCCCACCAATTCCAAACAGTCCGCTGAGAATTCCCGCCAGAAGCCCGATAATCAGAAAACCTATCAGCGCTATCATGTCTCCCTGCTCTCCTTTTTTACCTTTCTGGTCTTCAGGTAGAAAAGTCTAAGGCTTTCATGAACTTTTTTGTGGAAATCCTCGGATGATAGACCTGTGGCTATTTCTATAGCCTCATCAACGGTATCCACCGCCCACACATGAAATTTCCCCTCCCGTACAGCCTCCACCACCTCCTCATCGAGAACCAGACTGTCGATATTCTTCCTGGGTATGATAACACCCTGTTCGCCATTGAGACCATGAGCCTTACAGGTGTAATAAAAACCCTCTATCTTCTGATTCACTCCACCAACCGGTTGAACTTCACCCTTCTGATTCATGGAACCGGTTATGGCTATGGATTGTTTTACAGGCACACCAGAAATTTCGGATAAAAGGGCAATGAGCTCCGCTACAGTTGCACTATCACCCTCCACCCCCGAATAGTTCTGCTCGAAAGTTAAACGAGCATGCAGTGTAAGTGGAAAGTCCCGGCTGTATTTATCGTAAATGTATCCCCCCATAATCATAACTGCTTTTGTGTGTATCTTACCTCCAAGACCTGTTTCACGCTCGATATCTACTATATCGGCTTTTCCGAGGCCCACAGAAGCCGTTATTCTGCTCGGTACGCCAAAAGTATGATTTCCCAGTTGAATAATGGATAAACCATTAACCACCCCACGTCTATCGCCCTCCACATCCACCAGTATGATACCCCTCGAAATCATTTCCCTGTATTTTTCCTCTATTCGCCCTTCCCTGTATCTTCGATGCCTTATCGCCTTTCTCACATCATCCAGTTCCACCCTGTCACCCCTGGAAAAGTAGTTTGCCTCCAGCATCAGTTCCTTTATATAGGAAAGATTTGCAAAGAGCTTTTTCCTGTCCTCTATGTATCTCTGAGACTGAAGCAGGATTTCAGCCATTGCATCTTCAGCAAATGGCTTGAGGTTCTCCCTGTGCTGAATGAAATTCATAAAGTGGTAGAAAAGGTTAAGGTTATTCGAATCGAAAGACACATCCGACTCCAGCTCCGCCTTCACTCCAAATATTTCCGGGAATTCGGGATCCAGATAGTAAAGGATGTAATAAATAAGGGATGAACCCATGAGAACCACCTTTCCATTGAAGGGAATGGGTTGCGGCTTGAGGGTTCTGGTGGAAAACAGGCTAACGCGCTCACCTATGTCCTCTATCAAAATCAATTTGTTCCTCAGAACCCTCTTCAAAGCATCATAGGCGAACGGATCCTTAAGGAGCTGATACGCATCCACAAGCAGATATCCGCCATTTGCCCTGTGAAGACTTCCGGCAGTAATATTATTGAAATCCGTCATAAGAGCACCGAATACCATCTCTTTCTCTATCCTTCCAAGGATGTTGTAATACGTAGGATTTTTCTCATAAACCACAGGCGCTCCCTTAATTCCGGAATTGTCCACCAGATGGTTCACCCTGTACTTCCGGAATGGATTGAGGGGTCCCTGGGGTATCTTGTCGGGAGGCAGGAGGAATATCTGTATATTTTTCAAAATATCCTCACGCATCTTCCTCAGGTAATCCACCACATGTGAAAAATCCCTGTACCTCTCGATTAACTCATTAAAATGAACATCTATGGTCTGCCTGGCAACCTCCCTGTCGAACTCCTCGAGCCTTTCCCTGAGCTCCCTGTCCAGCCTGGCGAGCTTCTTCAATGTCTCCGCAATATACTCCTCGAGCTGTTTTCTCTTGTTATCTATGTATTCCTTCACATCCTGTGGAAGGGAAGCGTACTTCTGAGGAGAGAGGGGTTCCCCATTGAAAATAGGTATGATATTAAAACCTGCAGGCTGAGGCTGTATGATAAACCCGAGTTCCCCTGCCTTTCTATTGAGCTCCGAGAGTATCTCTTCCCGACGACGGTTGAATTCCTTGACTATATTCTCCTTCTCAGATATAACTCTTTCGCTCTCGAACGTGCTCTTTATGGCACTGCGAATGGTTTCTATGAACTGCTCCACATCCCTGACGAACCTGCTGCCCACATCGCCCGGAAGGGAAAAGGCTATAGGAGAGGAAGGGTCATCGAAGTTATATACATAAAACCAGTCAGGGGGAGATGGTTTATCCTTCGCTATATCCTTCAGAACATCGAGGACCACGTCCTCGCGACCAGAACCTTTTTCACCCACGACGAAGATATGATAACGCTCGTCCTCGATAGAAAGACCCAGATGCAGGGATTCGACAGCTCTCCTGTGAATAGAAAAGTAAACATCCTTAAGGGAAATTCCATCGGTATCAATACCGGATAAGTCTATTCTGCCCCTTAATTGTTCCGGTTCCAGTCTATTCTTTCCAGTATCCATACCTCATCGGCTCCATCTACCTCTTTCACCTTGACCTTGACCACCTCCGAAAGGGTTGTCGTAATGGTTTTACCCACTATATCAGCACATATGGGCAACTCCCGCCATCCCCTGTCTATGAGAACAGCCAGTTTCACTTCCCTGGGTCTTCCAAAATCGAATATGGCGTCGAGGGCGGCTCTTACCGTTCGACCTGTAAAGAGAACATCATCCACCACCAGTATGCTCCTGTCATCTATGTTGTCGCTCAATCGCGTTCCCCTTACTACAGGGACCTCATCTATAAGGGAAAGGTCATCCCTGTAAAAACTGATGTCTATCTCACCCAGTGATACATCGAATCCGGTTTCTTCCTTCACCACTTCGTGAAGGTACTTTGCAAGATAGACTCCCCTCGTACGAATTCCGGCTATTATGAGATTTTCCAGGTCCGGATAATTTTCAACGATCTGAAGACCCATCCTTCGAATGGTCCTGAAAAACTGAGCACTATCCATCAGACGATATTTTTCTTTCAGATTGTCTGCTTTCATGTTGCGATTAATTTTAAACTGGAAATCATCTGAAGAAGAACTTTCGTTGCAATGCACACGATATAAGAGAAAGAACCGGTGAATTTACAGGTGAATTCCATATCTGAATCATAACATCAAATAACAACAGGAAGATAAATGCAATTACTCAAATTTCGAATGCTTCGAGATTGAAATTTTCAAAACATCAAGATGCAGAGCATATTTATTCATACACACCTTGACAAGTGAATGCTCATGCTTTAAAATAGTTGCATATGCTTTGGTTAATTATTTTTGGACAAATGTCTGTAAATTATGCAAATAGGGTAAATTACCCGGACTCCATTTATGTAGTGGATATTTACTCTGCGCAGGAGAAATCTGCCATCAGCATTGTGAATGAAAATATAAAGAAACTCGATTTCGTAAAGGGAGCAAGGTACTATAAGAAGAATTCCATCATGTTAATAGTAGAACCAGGGAGGGTAGATACCTCCAGAATAAAGGAGGTGCTTGAAAATGCGGGTATCGAAAAGTATCGGATTGTTCATTAGCTTCATTATCCTGCTTCCATCGACTGCCACGTCCCAGACCGTATGGGCAGGGCTGACCACCTATGGAGGGAGCAGTTTCGAATGGACATTTGGAATGGATATCTACAGCGACAGGATAGTACAGACGATCTTCAGCAATTCATTTCAGGTGGTACCGAGTACAGGGGTGGATTTCATAGTGATGGTTAACAACAGGGCTGGAGGCTCTTTCTGGGAAACCGTAATAGGAAAACCGGATACAAACGAATGGACCTACGATGTAGCATTTCTGATAGATGGTAATCCTGTGGCTGTAGGGGTTTCATGTATTCCCAACAGTGGCTCTGGAACCAACTGTAATTATCCGGGTCGGGGATTCATCATCAAAATGGACAGGAATACGGGAAATATAGTTTTTT
>JALVMZ010000312.1 GCA_027032655.1 Desulfobacteraceae bacterium | reverse complement strand
ACTAAATGCTGCATCATAAAGCTCAGCTATAGTTATAGCTCTATTTGGATCCTCTTTGCTTGCCCAATATTTTTTAACTCCATATTTTCCATCTGGATCAACATAATGAACAAATAGATTTGCCCAAAACTCATTCTCTTCCCAAACTTCGCCAAGACCAGCTTTCATATGAGCTTCAAGTGTGGCTCTGGTTGGATCTTTAGGCTTCCATCCCATCTTTTCTAATGCAACTCTAAGTGCAGGCTGTCTAAAAGCAGTCCATTGCTCTGGTTTTGTTGGCGCAGATTGTTGATCGTGTCTCTCTCCAGCTAATCCAACAGGAAGTACATAATCACAATACCAGTTTGTTTCACTCCAAGTTGGAGAAAGATTGAAAGTTAGTTCAAATTTATCCTCTCTTTTTAGTGCCTCAATCCATCTAAAACCGTCTGGATTTATCCAAACTGGATTGTACATTCTTGGAACCCAAACAGCTATTTTATCTGCAACTTTAAATCCTTTTTTATTCCATTTCTCTCTCCACTCATCATCCATGATAAGATGAGGAAGCAAAAAGCTCAACTCATATGTTGAAACAGGCCACTCAGGAGGCCAAGAGTAATCATTCCAAGTATCAACTCTTTCTGGCTGTTTTCCTGCAACTGTTGCTTTGAAAAATTTTCCATTTACACTAACTTCATGCCAATGGTGCCAGCTAACTCCACCGATATCACCTTTTAGTGCTCCAGTTAGCGCAAGAAGCAAGAAGCCGCTTCTAGTATTCATCCATCCACCTCTATGGCCTATAGTACCCGCTCTCCATAGATATGTTGATATCTTATCACCTGCATAAACAATCATCTCCCAAAGTTGTTCAAGCTTGTACTCTTGACCTTCCAATCTACACTCTTTTACTACAAATTCAAGATCATAAGGAGAGTACATCTCTTTTAACATCTCTATAAAACTTTCATAACTTTCATCTTTTGGAAGACGAGAAATATAGCCTTTCTCTTTTATAAAGTTTAGATAATCTTTATCTTTCATCAACTTTTTCCAGTTGATCCATTTTCTCATAAATTCATGATCAACTAGATCTTCGCCATTTTTGTTTTTCTCATTTAAAACTCTGTTAGCTAGATAAAGATATAAAGCTGCTTCAGTACCTGGCCAAACAGGAAGCCATAGATCAGCCATACCGGCACTATTTGATAGTCTTGGATCTATTACAACAAGTTTAGCACCTCTTTTTCTTGCATCTGCAATAAGACCGGCACTTTGTTGAAAATAGTGTCCAGCATCTGCTGCATGGCTAGATTGCAAGAAGATAAGTTTTGAATTTGCCCAATCCGGAGAGTTTCTATCATCGTTTGCCCACTGTATTGAGCCCTGTCTTGCACCTGCACTACAGATATTAGTATGAGAG
>JALVMZ010000311.1 GCA_027032655.1 Desulfobacteraceae bacterium | reverse complement strand
GAGAGTTCAACCGCCTTTTCCGGACTGATACCAGGTGCCTGGAGCCTCTTTAAAAGAGATGAGAGTCTTTTAAGCCCCTTTTCAGATTTTCTCATACCAGGCCAATCTGCCAGCTCACCCGGTAACTTTCCCTCCTTTTTCATCCATTCAAAAATATTCCTTGCCTTTACAGGCCCAATGCCAGGCACCAGCCTGAGTATCCTGTTCCAGCTAAACTGATCCCTTGGATTTACCACCACCCTTAAATGGGAAACAAGGTCCTTTATGTGGGCAAGCTCCATGAATTTAAATCCACCGTATTTCACATATGGTATTCCATTTCTTGTAAGTTCCTTTTCCAGCTCAAAGGAATGATATGATGCCCTGAAAAGCACTGCCATCTCTTTAAGTCTTATCCCTCTATCAAATAATTCCAGTATCTTTCTACACACCGCCATTGCCTGCCTCGGTTCTGTGCCTGCATCAATTATCTTTGGCCTTACTCCATCCTTCTTCCTGGTAAAAAGGCACTTGGTATATCCCTTTGTTGCCCGCTCCATAATGGCATTTGTAAATGTAAGTATGGGCTGGGTTGACCTGTAGTTCTCTTCAAGCTTTATAATCTTTGTATCAGGGAAAATCTCTGGAAACTCAAACATGTTTTTGTAATTAGCCCCCCTGAAGGCATAGATTGCCTGGGAGTCATCCCCCACCACCATAATGTTTCTGCTCTGGGAGCCAAGCCACTTCAGGATATCTGCCTGAATGGAATTGGTATCCTGATATTCATCCACCAGAATATATCTGTATTTATTGCTGATCATTTTCCTGATTTTAGGTTCCTCAGAGAGAAGCTCTCTTAGATATATTATCAGGTCATCATAGTCCATCAGGTGATTCTCCCTCTTGTATCTTGAGTAATGGGAGGCAATCATTTCTATCAAATCCCCGTGCTCTAAAAATTGTGGATATTCATCCCTTATCACCTGATGTATGGGCTTATCCTTATTGGCAGACTTACTTATTATCTCTGCAATGGTCCTCTTTCTTGGAAGCCTTATTCCAGATGATGCAATTCCTTTTTCCTTTGAAATACTCCTTATGATATCCTCCATATCCACACGATCCAGCACGGTGAACGAATTTTCAAAACCAAGCACATGGGCATATCTCCTCAGGATTCCATGTGCCAGGGAATGAAATGTCCCCCCCGATACACGATTGCATCTATCATCAATAAGGGCGGATGCCCTCCTGAGCATCTCTGATGCTGACTTCCTGGTAAATGTAAGAAGAAGTATGGATCCGGGGTCTGTTCCAAGTTCAATAAGCCTTGCAACTCGATAAACAATGGTTCTGGTCTTTCCGCTTCCTGCACCTGCTATTACAAGAATAGGCCCCTCAGTGGTAATTACTGCCTCAAGTTG
>JALVMZ010000310.1:3469-13411 GCA_027032655.1 Desulfobacteraceae bacterium | reverse complement strand
GATTGGACTCTTCCTGCACTCAGTCCCTTTTTTACCTTAGCCCAGAGCAGAGGGGATATCTGGTATCCCACCAGGCGATCAAGTATTCTCCTTGCCTGCTGTGATTCGTATTTAAAACTATCCAGCTCTCGCGGTGCGGATAGACCCTCTTTTATTCCCCTGGGGGTAATTTCATTAAAGAGCACTCTGTGTATCCTGCCTGATGCGTTTTTTAATTCTTCTGCAATGTGCCATGCAATTGCCTCCCCTTCCCTGTCAGGGTCAGGTGCAAGATAGATGGCGTCAGAGTTTTTCCCTTCCTTTTTTATCTCCTTAAGTATCTTGCCTTTGCCTTTGATAACCACATATTCAGGCTTAAAGTCATTCTTAATATCAACCCCCAGACGATTTTTGGGGAGATCCTTTACATGGCCCACAGAGGCCATAATCTTAAAATCGCGTCCAAGGTATTTGCCTATTGTCCTTGCCTTTGCCGGTGATTCAACTATTAACAGGTTCTTTGCCATGTGCCTCCCTCACAAAAAGTTTACCAGGTAGTTGTCGGACAAGACCCTTGATCTCCATCTTCATCAGGATACTTGATGCCTCTGATGGCCTTAGTTTACATCTATTAACAATCTCATCTATATGGATAGGGTAATCACCCACTATGATATAAATCTGTCTTTCGATATCCTCCATTTTGGGTATTGGAGATATTTCCTCTTTTTCATTTGCATTATCTGAAGACCTGTTTTCATATCCCAGCTCTTCCAACACATCTTCAGCGTTTTCAACTAATCTCGCCCCCTGTTTTATCAAATGATGGGTTCCCCTACTTTTGGAGGAATTAATACTGCCTGGCACAGCAAACACCTCTCTTCCCTGCTCAAGTGCGATGTTTGCGGTGATAAGTGAGCCACTTTTTGTGGCAGCCTCTATTACTATCACTCCTCTACTTAGTCCACTTATTATTCTGTTCCTGACAGGGAAATTCTTCCCTTCTGGCAGGGTATCAGGAGGGAATTCAGTTATTAGAGCGCCTTTTTTTAGTATCTCATTATATAGTTTCTTGTTTGATGGTGGATATATGATGTTGATTCCTGTGCCAAGAACCGCAATGGTAAACCCATTTTTTGATATTGTCCCCCAGTGGGCTGAAGTGTCAATACCATAAGCCATTCCACTAACTATGCCAAAGCCATACTCAGAAAGTTCACCTGCCAGTTCACGGGCCACTTTAATTCCATAGGGTGTGGGTCTGCGTGAGCCAACAATTGCAATATTTTCCATATCAGAAGGGATACCATTACCTTTTATATAAAGCAGCATAGGAGGATCATATATTTGCTTTAAAATAGCGGGATAATCATTATCTGAATAGGTAATCAGGCGGGCTCCAATGCTTTTTACCTTATCAATGAATTTTACAGGATCCTCACTCCACATACCTTTTGAGATTCGCAGAGCAAGTTCTTTTCCCACCCCTTCCACTTCCATCAGCTCAGATAAACTGGCATTGAGGATATTATCCGGGCTTTTGAACCTCTCTATTAGCTTTTTAAATGTAATATTCCCTATGCCAGGCACAAGATGGATGGCTACCCATTCTTCAAGTTTCTCTTTTTTAGTCCTATTCATTGGTTTAGTAATGAATGATTGGGAATATAAAGCACCGGGCTACTCTTGTGTCAAGCATTTATTTAGTAGTTTGAAGGAGGCAGGACCCGCTACAATCCTGAGGTTGTTTTTGAGTTCAATAAGATACAGTTCATGTAACCCTGATATTTTACCTTTGATAATACCCTGGGTTCCAGGATAACATGTATCCATCTCAATGAGGTCTCCTGGTTCAGGATTGGCGGAATTTAAAGAAGAATCATCGCCTTTCATGATTCTTGCCATCCATCATGTATCCTGTAAATGTCCAACCTTTTATGGTAACCATTATTGCTGATATGTGATACCTGTTCTGTATCATAACATCTGTTTCATCCTCTCTATTGCCTTGAAGAATTCCTCCTTTTTGGCAGTAAAGGCCGCTGCTTCGGGATGACCACCACCTGTAATCAAATTAATTCTCTTTTTTAACTGAGATACTAAGAGTGCAAGGTCAATCCTTGAATATTTACCTCTCCTGAGTTCACAATAATACCTATCCTTCCATCTCTGCCATATTCCTATAATGAGATTGGGATATCTCCACCTCAGCTCTGATGCAATTATTCCACACAGTCTTATTTTGCTTTCAATCCTTTTAATTATAAAGGATGGCTTCTGGATACTGGAAATCTCATCTATCAGTTTTTTCATGAGCCATCTTTTCTCATTTAATATAAGATTATATATGTTATTTATTATGGTGTATTCCCTTGAATCCATATAATCTATAATTGATTTATTATTAAGCCTTTTGAGTAGATTCATTGCATAATGGGTGGTATTCATATCCTGAATTAAAAAACTGGAATGTATCCTTCTGGCAATCTTTTTCAGTTCTTCTTTATGGTCTTTATCAAATTCTTTAAACAGGGCTACCCTGTCAAGCCAGCTCTCTGTGAATAGTGCCATGTACAGGACTTCTTTATCAGTGGTTTCTCTATTCTGGAGTAATTCATAACAGAACAGGGATGTGGGGAAGGCCTTTCCTGCCTGATCAATTACTGGATTTATATAAAGGAATTCGGGGTCATTTTGAAAAATTGTTGCTGGTTCAGTTCGATGGTGATCATATATGAATACAGGTATTTTCTTCCTCAACTTGATTAGCATTTCGATATTATTAAATACTGGCATGTCCAGAAAAACAGCAAGCCCAGGATCATTTTCGGATAAAAACCCCTCGGCATTGTTAAAATCAAAGTCAGTGGTTGGAACCCAGTAAAGGACAGGCTCTGTATCATCGAGCTGCCTTATAAAATTTCTGATAAAATATGCGGATGCACATCCATCCCCATCTCCATGATAGATAATAAATACAGGAGTCTTCTTAACATCATTTATTGATTTTATCTTGCTTTTTAGAAATTCCCTTGCCTTATTTATTAGCTCTTCTTTAATGTAACCCATGGTAAAATGAAAGAAATATAATAACTTCCCCTGATAGCGATATGGAACTTTTAATAGAAAGTCAAGTCAATACTTATCATATTTTTTGATAGGATATAAAGATTATTTTGTCCAGGATGTGCACCACCAGAGCCCGGCATATCCCCTGAAACTTCCCTTCATGGCCTGAAGGTCATGATCACTTAGACAAATAATAAACCCCCTTTGACAGAAGATAAAGATTGTGATAATTAATTTTAAACACAATAAAATATTAGATTTTAAAAATCTACTTAAAAATTTTAAAATTAGATATAATTAATAAAATGAAGGAAAATATTATTCCTCAAAATTATAAATTTTTGCCTGTGTGGAGCCTGATGTTGATTTTTACTATTGTTTTGGCCAGTTGTAGCACATATAAACCTGGTCCCGTGCCCATTAAGAGTCCTGATGCCTGTCTTAGTTCTGTGGTCATTGGGAGAGTAAAGATAGGAGCAAATGTGTATATTGAAAAAAAAGAGGCAGAGAAGGCATTTGGTTTTGATATAATTGGAGCTGGTATTCTTCCTGTGGAGGTTATATTTGATAATAAAGGCGATCATCAATTTGATATAAATCCAGATCAGACATTTATAAAAGACAGAAGAGGGAATCTCTGGCCCCTCCTGGATAGAAAAACCGCATATGAGCGGGCATCAAAGTATAGCCGAACAAAGGAGGTTTTTAAAGAGGGCTCCTATCATGGTTTTCTGGGCGCAACTGCTGGAGCTATAATCGGTGCAGCAATTGGGGTCCTTTCAGGAGAGAATATCTTAAAATCTGCTGGCAAGGGTGCCGCAGTGGGTGCTGCTGCAGGAGGAACACTGGGGGGTGCTAAAGGATACTCATCAGGAGAACTTCCCAAAAGGATAGGAGATGACCTCAGAAACAAGTCTCTTCAATACAAGACCATACAACCCAATGCAATATCTTATGGTTTCTTGTTTTTCCCTGCAGAGGCCAAAGAGCCTGTGGAGTTAAGAATTCATGTAACTGATTTAAATACCGGCAAGATCTATATCCTTGAGATGCCTCTTCCGGTTAGAGAAAAATCTTCATAGTTAACCGTCTATCATACTCTACTATAGTCAAGACCCATGCTTTCCATTACTTCTTTCAGGTATATCATGCCTTTTTTTACAAGCATCCTGAGCCCTCTTTCATCAATCTCATGCAATCCTTCAGTATCTAACAGATTTTTATTCCCTGTAAGCCATTTTATCTGCTGTTTTTTTATTTCTTCTGGATTTTCAAATATGGGATTTATTCTGGCTTCAGGTATATTTTTCTGAAATTTTTTATGTTCTTTTAACGGGTCATAATAGTATAAAAGAACCAGTTCCTGTTCATACTTAGCCCTTAAAACATTCAATGTCTTGAGAGGTTCTTTTGATAGTTCAACCATCAGGTTTTTAAAATCTGGGTCTGTTATAAAGAGCAATTGTTCACTCTTATATTTTTCAGGTAAATTCAGGTCTAAAAATGCCCCTGATATCTTCTTTAATCTCTTAATGAGATCAGTTCTACTGAGTGCATGAAGATTTTCTTCCCAGTATTCTTTCATGTAGAATCTATTTTGAGGCCCTGAATCTGGATTCTGATCTCCTTTTTATCTTTGAAAAAAGCTTTTTTCCCAGATCTGCCTGGTATGCCCATCCTGCAAGTTGATTATTGGCTTTGACCTCAATATTTAGTATCGAACGAGCATTATTGTATGGAATTATTTTTATTCTTACCTCATCTCCGTCACTCCAGAAGGTAATGTCCTTTTTACCCCAGATGGTTTTATCCAGATTATTTGCAATAAATATTTCAATCCTTTCCCGTGGGAGAATCTTAAGGGCCTCCTGCCATACAATATCAGGTGGTGCATTGATGATTCTTGCATTCACAGGGTCTTTCTGATTGGAATAATGGGCACATCCCATTTGAATCCCCATTAGAATAATTACAAATAAGACAATAAAAATAGAGGATTTTTTCATAAGCATTCTCCTTTATACCTAATTTATTAATGAGGTATTAACATAAAATATTTTAATTTTCAATTTTTATATTCTTGCTGTTACTGAACTATACCCTTTTACCCTGTCCAGCACTTTAGGGTCTCAGTATAACATAATTAATCCTTCCTCATAACATCAAATAACCTTGATGGAAGAGTTCCACAAACTTGCCAGTTGGTATCTGCTTGAGTTCGCTAAACAATTAAATTGCATAATATTCAAATGAAATTCAATGAGAAGGAAATAGCATAAGAATTTTATATTGATTTGTGTTTATTTATTGCATATAATATGAACAAATAATTATGATGGAGAATAGCATGAGAACTACTATCACCCTTGATGAAAAACTCGTTAGTGAGCTGGTTAAAATAACAGGTGCAAAGACCAAGACCGAAGCTGTTACATCAGCAGTAAGAGAACAGATTCGTATGATCAAGCTGAAAAAGTTATCAGATCTGCTTGGCACCGTTGATATTGACGAAAAGGAGATTGAAAAGGCTGATTCCCTGGATTTGAATCGAGCAAAATGGCTGGATAATATGGGAGGCAATAGTGCAAAGTAGAGATAGAAAAGTATTACTGGATACATCGGTATGGATCAATGCATTAAGAGGTCTATCCCCAGAGATAGTGGCAATTACCAAAAAATTGCTGAATGAAGACCGGGTAGTTACCTGTGACCCCGTGATTTTGGAAATAAGGCGATGGTTGCGTTCAAGGGAGAGAAAAAGAGTTCTCCCATTATTTGATGCATTGCTGAGGCTTTCGTTTGATGAAAGATTATGGGATGATGCTGGCGATCTGGATGCATCAATGAGGCAAAAAGGTATTACCATACCGCCTATGGACATCCTGATCGCACAGGTTTGTCTCCACTACAGTATCCCTTTATTTACCCTTGATGATCACTTCAGTCTCATTCCTGGTTTAAAACTATTTAAATCTGGCTCATTTTAGAGCACAGTTTGGCTTTTACATCTCAGCATTGAGACCTTCATGGACTTGTGTGAGTTTTTCAATGAAAAGCATTGGTAAAGCATAATCTCCAAGATATTAGGACAATTGTAAATTTAAGAAAATATAAGGAAGGGTGAACTGTGAAAATTTATAGTGGTGCGAGAGAGGGGAGTCGAACCCCTACGGGTTGCCCCACTGGATCCTAAGTCCAGCGCGTCTACCAGTTCCGCCACTCTCGCATCTGTGGATATAATAGATACTGAACCCATTTTTTTCAAGTGAATTGTTGCTCTTAGAGTCTTATTTTTGTGTCAAATTCCTCTATGAATTTATTTATCAGCCCATGGTCAGCGAAACTGAAATATTTATTAAAACCGATTATGATATGATCAAGCACATCTATCGTGAGCAGTTTTGATGCCCACAGGAGCTCTCTTGTAAGCTTTATGTCCTCATTGGATGGGCTGGGATCACCTGATGGATGGTTGTGGACAAACACCATGGATGAGGCCCCGATTTCAAGTGCTTCAATAATTATCTCTCTCGGGTAAACAGCGCTTCCACTAAGGGAGCCGTAAAATATATCCTTATCCTTTATTAACTGGTTCTTTCTGTTTAAGAAAAGCACTTTAAATACTTCCCTTTTCAGGTCCCTCATGGAATGAAAGAGATAATCAAAAATCTCCTTTGAGGAACTGAAAAAGGGTTTTCCCCTTGCCCTGTCCTTCAGGTATCTCCCTGCAATCTCATGGACAAGTTTTAGGTAAAGGGCATTCTTTTTACCAATACCTTTAATTTTCAGCAGGTCTTCAAATGGTGCAGAAAGGACCCCGGATAAGGTCCCGAATCTTTTCAACGCCTCTCTGGCAGGGGGTTTTACATCCTTTCTGGGTGTCCCTAAGGTGAGCAGAAATTCAATAACCTCTTCATCAGAGAATCTCTCAAGTCCTCCTTCGAGGAACCTCTCCCTTAGTCTCTTTCTGTGCCCCTGAACCCTTTTTTTCCACTCCTGAGACGCTTGCGATTCCTTTTTGGTTTCCATTTCAGTCTGATCCTAAAGGCATTTTTTTAAATCCCTATATCATGGTAAATCAATTGGGTCAACAGGAGCAAAATTTCATTTTTTATAAGCATGATTATCTGATATAGTATCAATAAAGTAGTGATATTCGAATCATTCCCGTCAACAGCATTCTGATGGAAGGTCATACATGAACAGGATAAGAATACTGACTGAGAGAGTAATTTCAATGATTGCCGCTGGAGAGGTTATTGAAAGACCTGCCTCTGTTGTTCGGGAGTTGATTGATAACAGTATTGATGCAGATGCAAGGAATATATCAGTCGAAGTAAAAAGGGGGGGACAGGGGCTCATAAAGGTAATTGATGATGGCTCAGGCATGAGCAGGGATGACCTTCTTCTTTCCATTGAAAGGCATGCAACCAGTAAGATATCGGATGAAAAGGACCTGCACTTTATTAGGACAATGGGATTCAGGGGTGAAGCACTCCCCAGCATAGGAGCGGTTTCCAGGTTAACCATTACTTCCAGGACAAGGGAAGAGCTATCAGCCAACAGGTTAATTATGGAGGGCGGGGTTCTTAAATCCATAGAGGAGACAGGGGCTCCACCTGGGACAATCGTTGAAGTGAGAAACCTATTTTACAATGTCCCGGCAAGGAAAAAGTTTCTCAAAAGTGTAAACACTGAGACCTCACACATAATTGATACCTTTTCCAGAATGGTCATGCCCTTTCATAAAATCAGGTTCAGTTTAAAGACCGATGGAAAGACTTTTTTAAACCTGCCCACAACTCCTGATTTAATGAAAAGGATATCCATGGTGCTTGGTAGAGACCCTGCCAGTTCCATGGAGGAGTTTGGAGTGGAAGGAAACGGTTTTTCAATAAAAGGGTATATTTCATCACCAGATTTTGCCCGCTCTAGACCTGACAGGATCTATCTCTATGTAAACAGGAGAAATGTAAGGGACAGAATGATTACAAGGGCTATTATGGAGGGATACGGCCAAAGGCTGATGAAGGGCACATATCCCCAGGTGGTTATTCTGATTGAAATTCTGCCTGAGCTGGTGGATGTAAATGTGCATCCTTCAAAGCTGGAAGTGAGATTCAGAAGGCCATCTTCGATTTACGAATCAATTCTCAAAGGTATAAAGGATATATGGGGGAAGAGGTGGACTCCTGCAATAAATATGGGGGAGGGAGATACCATTGATGTGCATCAGCAGATACCGTTCAGGGTTAGAGATGCCTCTTCATTTTATGAAGGAAACAGGATTCCAGTTCAGGATTCATCCTTAGACCCTGGCTTTAAGACAGGGGAAGAAGATATCTTGGATGATGAGTTTAAGATAATCGGTCAGATAAATAATAGATACATAGTCTGTGAAACAGAGGAATGTATGGTATTGGTTGACCAGCATGCAGCCCACGAGAGGATTGTCTATGAAAGATTAAAAAACAGGAAGTCCGGGGGGGCGAGGATTCAGGCGCTTCTTATACCTGTTCATGTGGAGTTAAGTGCAATGGATGGGGTGGTGCTTAAAGAGCACATAAATACTCTCAGAGAACTGGGTATAGATATTGAGCTATTTGGTGGTTCATCTTTTATTGTAAGGGCATTGCCCCAGGAGATTGCCAGTTGTGATGTTAATTCCCTGCTCAATGAGATTATTCCTTTACTGAAGGAGGGTGCCAGTCTTAAAAAAGAAGAGCTCATGGACGGAATAAATAAGATAATGGCATGTCATTCCTCCATTCGCTCAGGAGATAGGATGAGCAAGGAGGAGATGAGTGCCCTGATCAGACAATTAAATAAAACCCGGGTGCCATCCAATTGCCCCCATGGAAGACCCACTTTCAGGAGATTCTCATTTAAAGAGCTGGACAGATTATTTAAAAGAGAGTTATAGGTTTTTTATTGACATTATCATACTTTTGAGATAGAGGATTTTACGCCTTGTATGTCAGCCCGAAAGGGGCACCCAGCAAGGTTCTGGGTGCCCTTTTTAATTTATAGAAAATGGAAAAGCAGGACTACTTAAAAGGTAAAGATTTAAAAGAAAAGTCTGAGGAGTGGAAAGAGCGGTGTAATACCGTGATCCCTTCATACAGGAATATTAGACTGAATATAAGGGAATCAGCGCTTCTGGTAATAGATATGCAGAGATTTTTTCTGGATGCGTCCTCTCACGCCTATGTTCCATCAGGTGTTTACATAATCTCAAATGTAAATAGACTCATATCCCATTATACCAGAAATCTACTTCCCGTAATTCTGACCCGACACGAGGTGAAAAGAGGAGATGACCCGGGGGCGATGGGGAGGTGGTGGAAGGATGTTTTAATGGAAGAGGATATCATGTCTCAGATTGATCCCAGGATATTCATGCCAGAGAATATCCCTCTTATGAAAAAGCAAAGATATGATGCCTTTTACCGAACTGACCTGGAGAATATATTGAGAGGGATGGGCGTAAAACAGGTCTGTATATCAGGGGTTATGACACATCTTTGCTGTGAAAGCACTGCAAGGGGGGCCTTTATAAGAGATTTTGATGTGTTTATGATTGCAGATGCCACTGCATCGATTACGGAATCCTTCCATGTGTCGTCTTTGATGGCATGTTCCCACGGATTTGCAACGGTTTTAGGGGTGGAGGATATCCTGAATGAAACACTATGATGTAATCATTGTGGGAGGGGGGCCATGTGGTATTGCTTGTGCCCTTCATCTGGTAAGGGGCCATCTAACCACAGGGATTATTGAGAAGAAGAGATTTGGTGGACTCATCTGGAATGCCAGGAAGGTGGATAACTATCCGGGATTCCCGGGAGGCGTATCAGGTCAGAGGCTGGGTTCTATTTTTAAAGAGCATCTGTT
>JALVMZ010000310.1:0-3459 GCA_027032655.1 Desulfobacteraceae bacterium | reverse complement strand
ACCATTTCAGATGAAATACTCAGGATTGAGGAGGGAGAGGGGTATAACCTGATAGGTTGTTCCGGCAATTACAGTGCAGAATATGTGGTTCTTGCAACTGGCACCAGACCCAGGAAGATGGAGCTTGATTTTCCCAAGCTATATTATGAGCTGTGTGAAGTTCCAGAGCATGTAAAGAGGATTCTAATTATCGGAGGCGGTGATATTGCATTTGACTATGCCCTTAGTTGTGATGACAGGGGGATGGATGTGACCCTCTTACTTCGCTCTCAGCCAAGAGCCCATCCCCTTCTTATAGAAGAAGTAAAGGGAAGAAGTGGAATAAAGATAATGGATGGGATAAGGGGGATATCTATTCGGGATGAGAAATTAATGATACAAATGGATTCCTGCAATCAGTATTTAGATGCAGATGCTGTGCTTGTTTCAATTGGCAGGGTTCCTGAAGATTCACCTGTTCAGATGGTAACAGATGGAAAGAATCTCTTCCATGCAGGTAGCATAAGATTCCCCTCATGGCTGAGACATACCGGCATTGCAATAGGTGATGGTATAAGAATTGCCTGTGAAATCCTTTTAAGGGAGGAGGGAAATGGAGATAGTAAAAAGATGGGGAGATGAAACACTTGCAATGGTCTATCTCATGAAGACAGATAGGGGGTATATTGAGGCTGTGGAATCAGTTCAGCCCCCTTATAGCAGAGAGGAGAAATGGGTCATTATCGTATCAACATTATATGGTTGCCCTGTGAACTGTATGATGTGTGATGCAGGAGGCGGATATAAAGGCAGGCTCACCACTGAGGAGATATTGGAACAGATAAGACTGGTTGTAACCACCAGGTATCAGGATGGAGAGGTTCCGTCAAAGAAGTTCAAAATTCAGTTTGCAAGAATGGGTGAGCCCGCATTTAATCCATCTGTTCTGGATGTTTTAAATAGATTACACCATCTGTATAAAACAGATGGGCTCATTCCATCTGTATCAACCATTGCCCCCGCAGGTGCTGATACCTTTATGAATGAGTTGCTGGAAATAAAGAATAGATATTATAAAAATGGGCGTTTTCAACTTCAGTTTTCAATACACACAACGGACAGGGTCTTCAGGGATAAATTGATACCCACCAGGAAATGGGATTATGATAAGATTGCAGAGTTTGGAAACAGGTGGTTTTCTGATGGGGACAGAAAGATAACCCTGAATTTTTCAGCAATAAGAGGATGGCCAATTGATCCGGGAATTTTAAAGAACTATTTTGACCCCGATAAATTTATCATAAAATTAACCCCCCTTAATCCCACTCACAGGGTAAAGCACTCAGGGCTCAAGAGCTGGATAGACCCCAATGAACCGGTCTCCTATAGTGGATTAATAGAGTCTCTCAGGAGTTCTGGCTTTGATGTGATTTTAAGTATTGGAGAACTAAATGAGAATCTTATAGGCAGTAACTGCGGGCAGTATGTAACAATGGTTGAACAGGGGAAACTTACTCAGAGGCAATATAAGGATTATATGCCTTATGCGGTTTCATGCTAATCTGTATTTGCATTTTTTCGCATAAGGGATATTGTCTCTTTGTAATTCCTGCTGTTAAAGATTGCAGAGCCAGCAACAACTATGTCAGCCCCTGCAGAGGATACCACCTTTACCGTATCGGGACCTATTCCACCATCCACCTCTATCAGGGTATTATATCCACTGGATTTTATTATATTCTTTAATTGAGTTATTTTGGGCACAATCTCAGGGATGAATTTCTGCCCACCAAAGCCCGGATTTACTGTCATGATAAGGACCAGGTCAATGTCCTGGAGCACATATTCTATCGTATTTACAGGGGTGGCAGGATTCAGGGATACCCCTGCCTTTATGCCCCTGTCTTTTATATAATGAATGGAGCGATGTAGGTGCAGACATGCCTCCTGGTGTATGGTAAGTATGTCTGCTCCTGCCCTTGAAAATTCATCAATGTATTTATCAGGGTCTGATATCATGAGGTGCACATCAAGGGGGAGCTCAGTTACTCTCTTAACAGCCTCAACTATCATGGGTCCTATGGTGATATTGGGCACAAAGTGCCCATCCATCACATCAATGTGGATATAGTCTGCCCCTGCCTCCTCAACTGCCTTTACCTCATCTCCCAGTCTGGTGAAGTCAGCGGATAGAATAGATGGTGCAATCTTAATCATTCCTGCCTCCATAATCTTGGGTTAGCACCAATTTTTCATTTTGTTAACATATTGTGTCAAGCAAATTATCCTTTCTGAGAATTTTCAAAATCAGGATACCAGAAGCGTGATAGGGTCAATTTTTAATCTATGATTTGTATATATTTAATCTGGTGTTAAGATATCTTAAGCTTATAATACAGATATTAATTGGATGTGGAGAGGGAATAAGCATGAAAAAGACCATTCTTATTACAGGTTCAACTGATGGTATTGGGTATGAGACTGCCAGGATGCTGGTATCAAAAGGACATCATGTTCTTTTGCACGGACGGAATCCGGAAAAGTTGAAAAAAGTGGAAGAGATGCTCTCTGATTTAACCAATGGTGGAGGGGTTGAATGTTTCCTGGCTGATTTATCACGCCTGGCTGATGCAAATACGCTGGCAAATCAGATATCACAAAAACATACTCAACTGGATGTTCTGATAAATAATGCAGGTGTTTTTAGAGCACCGAACACCATAACCCCGGATGGATTGGATATACGCTTTTCAGTTAATACCATTTCGCCCTATCTATTAACAAAACGCCTTATTCCCGTCCTTGGAAAAGGGGGACGGGTAATCAATGTATCCTCTGCTGCCCAGTCACCTGTAAATGCAGATGCACTTTTAGGGAAGCTCAGGCTGTCTGACTATGAGGCATATGCACAGAGCAAGCTTGCACTTATAATGTGGTCACAGCATATGGCACTTTCATTAAAAGATGATGGTCCTGTGATCGTATCCATTAATCCTGGGTCCCTCCTTGGCACGAAGATGGTGAAAGATGCCTTTGGTATGGATGGGAAGGATGTTCGTATTGGAGCAGAGATACTCACCCGTGGAGCCCTTTCAGATGAATTCCAGGGGGCATCCGGTAAGTATTTTGATAATGACTCAGGCAGGTTTGCTACGCCTCATCCAGATGCCCTGGATAATCGCAAATGTGAAGAGATTGCGCATATTATAGAGACAATTTTGAATAACAAATTAAAGGTGTCAAATATTTAGTGATTGTTGCCCAAACCAATGATAATATAAAACATAGATGATACTTAAAAACCTTTCTCTTTAACATCACATCATGAATATCATCAATATTCTGTTCATTATGGAAAAATACCTAATTTTCAGGTAAATTCCTTTTCTTTAAAAACTCAACAAAACCTATTATTAAATAATATTCTATTATAAATCTTAATTATCCAATAATTCCTTGACTTTTTTATTACAATACATT
>JALVMZ010000309.1 GCA_027032655.1 Desulfobacteraceae bacterium | reverse complement strand
AAAGGGAGAACCCAAAATCGTTTATCCCAGAAGACAGAGAATAGGCCTGCTGGACATACTTCTCAATAATATATCCAGAAGACTGGTAAAGGGAATAACAAACAATAGTGTTGTATCAGGGGTTTATTATTTATGGCCAGGCTTTAGGAATCAGTAAAACCTGCTCACATCTCCCTTCCCTTCCCTTATAACCACAGGAATCTTTTCAATCAAAGAGATTACACTTGAAGGCTCCCCTTTGATTATACCTCCATCCACAACTGCATTGATATGGGGCCGATACTTTTCATATATCTCCTGTGGACTGTCGTATCCTGCGCTTGTGCTTATAATGGGTCTGCCCAGGGTTTTCACAATGGCCAGGCATATCCTGTTATCAGGAACCCTTATCCCCACTGTCTTCCTCTTTGTAAGCATGATCTTTGGGACAAGCTTGGTCCCCTCCAGAATAAATGTATAGGGACCTGGAAGAAGGCTTTTCATGGTCTTGTAAGCATAATTGGACACTATGGCATACCTGCTAATCTCCTTTAAGCTATCACATACAATGGAAAAGGGTTTACTTAGAGGCCTCTTCTTCAGTCTATATATAAGCTCTATTGCCTTTTTATTATAAAGGTCACATCCTATACCATAAAAGGTATCAGTGGGATAAGCAATTATGCCTCCCTCATCAAGAATATCGCAGACCTTCTTTATAAGTCTCTTCTGGGGATTATCGGGATTAATTGTATAGATCATGTCTATGTTTTACGAGAATAAGGGAATGATGTCAATTTTTTATGAGGAAAATGTTAGAAAATATAATCTATATTTAATAAGTTTGTTGACATTATAAAATTAAAAGGGTAATGTTTATCAAGAAAAATGATAATTCTAAAAGAATATTTAAAAATCAGGAGGACATAATAAATGGTCAGGGGCTCTTTAAAAAATGAATCAAAGGAATTGCATGACCCGGATAAGATCATGGAAAATGTCTATAATTACTTCAATCTTACCAGTGAGGAACTGCTGGAAAACAGAAACAAGCTGTATAGAGATGTCGCTATATATCTTCTGAAAAAACACACCAATCTTACAAATCGTGAGCTTGGAGATATATTTGGTGATATTAGTTACTCAGCAGTAACAAAGGCATATCAGAGGTTTAAAGAAAAAATGAAAAAAGACAGGAAACTCAAGGTGAGTATTAAGGAGATAATGGCCAATGTCCGTGGCTGAACTCTTCTCTTTTTTACTCGGGCTATGCCTTGGAAGTTTCCTGAATGTTTGCATTTACAGAATCCCCGCTGGTGAATCCATAATAAATCCTCCCTCAAGGTGTCCATTCTGTAAAGAACACATCAGATTCTATGATAATATCCCTGTACTGAGCTATATCATCTTAAGGGGCAGGTGCAGATCATGTGGGGGTAAAATATCCATTCAATATCCTGTGGTTGAAATATCAGAGGCCCTTTTCAGTTACATACTTTTTATTAAATTTGGATTATCAATAGAATATATTGCATACCTTGCATTCATATCATCACTTATTGTTATAACCTTCATTGACCTGAGACATATGATTATACCTGATATTATATCAATACCAGGAATAATAGCAGGCATTGTGAGTTCTATTATTCTCCCCCACATTCATATCATTGACTCCATTATCGGTCTTGTGGCCGGGGGTGGATCATTTTATCTGATTGCATTAATATTCCTGAATATAAAGGGTAAAGAGGGTATGGGTGGAGGTGATATCAAACTCATTGCAATGATAGGAGCATGGATGGGATGGAGACCTCTTCCCATAGTGGTTCTCATATCTTCTATAATGGGCATCATAATCGGTGGGGGGGCACTGCTTGTAAGCGGTGAAGGGCTGAAAAAGAGGATTCCATTTGGCCCGTTTTTGAGTATGGGTGCCATAATCTATCTATTATTTAAAGAGCCGATTCTATCCTTCCTTTACCGCTATCCTGCTTAAAACTATTATTATATCACTTTAATTAACTCAATACAGTCATTCATCTTTTTTGCTTCAAGCACAATGGGAAGAATATCTCTTTGAAGACATATGATGGGATCTTCCGGGGGGAGATATGGCTTATGAGAGTCAAAAAATTTCTGTGCAGAATATGATGATACTATCCTGTTTAAAGCCTGAATATGATCATAGTCTTTATCCATCAGCAGTGCCTCAAGGTAATCTGCGCAACACTCATCCTCAGGGGAGCGTCTGATTCCCCTTTCTCCCATAGCAATAAGTGTAACCGAAGATGGGTTAATCTCCTTTATATATTCCGATATTGCACGGGCCATAACATAGCTTCCAGGTATCACCTTCTCTGCTAAATCGATTACACCAAATATACCATTTACCCCTGCAGTTGTCCTGTGCACCACCACACTGTCTTTAAATATCTCAGGGCCCATTCTGATAATCTCAGAAGGACTATTCCCTGAATCAGCTCCTTCAATGGGGACCTCATTATGCTCTCCAATCAGGATAAAGGATGGATTATGCTTTTTCTTATCCTTGGCCTTATCAATATCTGCTTCAAGGATCACCCTCCTTGCCCCTAAATGAAAGAAAAGGGGAGCACAGGTGAATGCACGGAATACATCTATTACAACCACAATGCCAGAGGCCCCTTTTGTCCCCTCAAGAAGACTCTTTCTTATAACCTTCATACCATGTATAAAAAAAGCCCTGATATCAGGGCCTTCAAGGATTCTTTTTATTAATCATTGATTACATACTGTATAGCTCTTCACCCAGGACTCTTATCCAGTTCTCCCCCATTATTCTATATGCCTCTTCTATGGGCTTAAGACCAATAATCAGGACAGTAATATCCCCTGTCCCTATACATGGATATATATAATCAACATTAATGTTTGCATTTTTTAAAGGCTTGAGAACTGCATTTAATCCACCTGGATGATGGGGGGTAACACAGGCCAGCACTTCTTGAGAACTTACCTCGTATCCTGCAGATGTAAGCACATTTATTGCCTTTTCAGGGTCATTGGAAACAAATCTAAGAAACCCCTCATCACCTTCTGTGGCAACATAAAATGCTATTATATTTATCCCATTTGCACCCAGAACCTCACTCAGGTTTGAAAGCTGTCCGGGTTCATTTTTAAGAACAAGGCTTAACTCCTTAACAGTCTTCATTTCAACTCCCCTTTTTTTGTCTCTTTATATAATCATACCCCTTCTTGAGGGCCTTTACATTAAGTTCCTTCAGTTTTTTACCCTTCCCCTTCTGGACCTCATCCAGTCCCTTTATTATGGAATCAAGGGTGGTAATAGGATTCCTTGCCACAAAAGCGCCCAGCATTATCATGTTAACGGCTCTTTCATTTTTAAGCTCCTTTGCGATATCATAGGCAGGTATCTTGGTAACATCTATATCACTCCTTGAGGTATCCACATCAACCAGACTTGAATTAATAAGCATCTCTCCACCCGCCCTTATAACTCCTTCAAATCTGAGCATTGATGGTTTATTGAGAACCACTGCATAATCAGGAAAAGACGCAACAGGAGAGGCAATCTCCTCATCAGATACCACAACAGTGCAATTGGCAGTGCCCCCCCTCACCTCGGCTCCATATGAGGGCAGATAAGTCACTTCCAGACCATCGTTCATTACTGCCAATGCATAAAGGTAACCCATAAAAAGAACGCCCTGTCCTCCAAATCCTGCAAAAATAGTCTTCTTTGTCATTTTACCTATCCCTGTTAGTTATAAAAATAGATGCTGTCAAATACTCATATATCCCCGACTTCGTCCTTTATCACTTTAAGGGGATAATCTTTTATTACTATATCATCAATATATTTACATGCGTCCTGAGGAGCCATCTTCCAGTTTGTAGGACACTGAGAAAGTATCTCTATTAAAGAGAACCCCTTTTCTGCCATCTGAATCTTAAAGGCCTTTTTTATTGCCTTTTTGGTCTTCCTAATATTTCTGGGAGAATTTACTGCTGTCCTTTCTATGTATGCACTTCCTCTTGTAATGGCAAGCATCTGGCTCAAATCTATGGGAAACCCATCCCTTCTAAAATCCCTTCCCCCCGGGGTTGTAGTTGAGTTCTGCCCAATGAGGGTAGTGGGTGCCATCTGACCGCCTGTCATTCCATATACACCATTATTTACAAAAAAGATGGTTATATTTTCTCCCCTGTTAGCTGCATGTATGGTCTCAGCAGTTCCTATGGCTGCAATATCACCATCACCCTGGTATGTAAAAACCACTCTATCAGGGAGCATCCTCTTTATGCCTGTTGCAACTGCTGCCCCCCTTCCGTGTGGTGCCTCTGCCATATCCACATCAAGATAATTGTATGCAAGAACTGCACACCCTGCTGGCGGAACACCTATGGTCTTTCCACGGATTCCCAGTTCATCAATTACCTCTGCTATGAGCCTGTGAATTATGCTGTGCCCACAGCCAGGGCAATAATGATATATCGCATCCTTCAACGATTTTGGTCTTTTAAAAACCTTTTTTGCCATTTTTCCCCTCATTACTTAATACAGTAAATTATAACCCTTTCCGATGATAAAGTGTATTTATTACCTTTGCTATCTCATCAGGGGTTGGAAT
>JALVMZ010000308.1 GCA_027032655.1 Desulfobacteraceae bacterium | reverse complement strand
GTATGGTATTTGCAATTAAAATAGCAGAAGGTGCAAAATGTGCTGATGATTGCCCATGTCTGGATGACCAGGCAAAGGCCTCCCTGAATGATTATATGTCTCAGTTCAATCTGGACATATAAATTATTAATTTTGGCGTCCCTTCCATTTATTTGATTATATCGGCCATCAGGTAATCTTCCTCATATGCCTTGATAACACCAGACAAGCATCTTCGATTGACCAGAAACTATTTTCTATGATAAAAGTCAACATTTTAGAGGAAACTTGATGGATATTTATGTGGCCAGACAGCCCATCCTGGATTCCAAGAGGAGACTCTATGGATATGAACTCCTCTTCAGGACAGGTCTGTCCAATTATTTCCCTGATGATATGAATGGAGATGAGGCAACCACCAGGCTCCCTTCAAATACATTCTTTGCAATGGGGCTGAATAAGGTCTCAGGCTCTGCCCATGCATTTATAAACTTTACAAAGGAGTTACTGCTCAGAAAGATACCCCTGCTTTTCCCCAAAGAGAGGGTTATAATTGAGGTGCTTGAAAATGTGGAACCCGAGCCAGAGATAATAGATTCATGCACTGAGATGGTAAAAAAAGGATACAGGATAGCACTTGATGATTTCTTTTTCAGGGAAGAGTTACTGCCCCTTATTTCCATATCTTCTATAATTAAATTTGATCTCAGAGAGACTTCCATGGAAGAGATTCAGGAAGTAAAGGACAAACTAAGAGGAAGGAGCATACAGTTGCTTGCTGAGAAGGTGGAGACATACGAAGAGTTCAGGGCAGCAGTTGATGAGGGTTTTAGTCTTTTTCAGGGTTATTTTTTTAGCAAACCTGAGATTCTTGAAGCAAAGGATATCCCTCCAACAAATCTGAGACTGCTTGAGATGATGGCTGAGGCAAATAAAAGGGATGTGGACTTTTCCAGACTGGAGAAGATTATTCGTGGTGATGTCTCAATATCTTACAGGTTGCTTAGACTTGTAAATTCTGTCTTTTTCAGGCGCTTAACTGAAGTAAATTCCATCAAGCAGGCACTTGTGATGATCGGAGAGGAGGGTATCAGGAGATTCCTGTCCATAGTAGCAATGTCAGGATTAACAGGTGAAAAACCCCTTGAGCTGATAATATTATCAGTTGTAAGGGCAAGATTCTGTGAGCTTGTGGGGAATGCCTCCCGTAAGGAGGTTGATTCATCATCACTTTTTACCATGGGGCTCTTCTCTTTGATTGATGCAATCCTTGATATACCCATTGAGGAGATACTGAAGGAACTCCCTCTTGGAGAGGAGATCAAAAATGCACTCCTTGGAAAGCCATCCCCGATGAGGATGTATCTTGAGCTTGTATGTGCCTATGAGCAGGGAATATGGGATAGGGTAAAAGAGCTATCAGCATCCCTTGGTGTTGGTGAAAAGAGTCTTCCAGAGTTTTATGGAGAGGCAATTGAATGGGCAGAGTCATTGCACGAGATTCATCAATAGGCAGTATCCTGTATTTCCCCCTCAACAACCATTCCACTGCTGATCACACTGTTATGGATATATGAGCCTCTTTTAACAATAACATTGTCCCAGAGAACAGAGCGGGATATGGTGCTTCCCCCCTCCACCTTGCAGTTACTTCCAATTACCGCCCAACCCTCAATTGTGGCAGATGGATCAATAAAAGAGCCCCTTCCCGCAATGAGCTTTTTACGGCCCAGCAAAAATCCGTTTACCTCCAGGTATGACTCTTTGGTGCCAATATCAAACCAATTGTAATTTTTAAATGTGTATGCACCAATGTGTATGCCATTTTCAATGAGTGTCCTGTAAAATGGGATTATTTCAAAGGAATCTTTACGGGGCATTAAATTGAATATCTCAGGCTCTATTACATGGATGCCTGTAAATGTCCAGCCATCAGGGACAGGGCTATCCAGAATGTTGATTATACGATAATCACTTCCTATCAGTACCTGATTAAACCTTTGATTTCTGGTGAGCACAAGTGTTACAAGGGCACCTGATTTTCTGTGTTTCATCAATACATCTTTTAGGGGCATATCTGTTATTATATCAGCATTTATTACAATAAATGTCTCATCTTTAAGGAAGTCAGCAAAGTTTTTTATGCCACCACCAGTTCCAAGTATATCTTTTTCCACCCGAATATGGATATCCACACCCTGCTTTTGAAGGGATTGTATATGATGAACCATTTGGTTGTGATGATGGTGGGCATTTACCCCAATCTCAGAGATGCCATTTCCCATAAGATATCGCACTGTGTGGTCTATAATCGGTTCATTGCAGATGGGTATTAGTGCCTTGGGCACCATTTTTGTAAGTGGCCTGAGTCTTGTCCCAAAACCTGCAGATAGTATTAATGCCTTCATTGGTATGTAAATTATTAAATTTTTGTTGTTTTGATGATTCATACATCTTATCATGAACAATAGCAAAGAAAAAATTTAAGGAATATCTCAATGAATACCACCTTTGAGCTCTCAGAAATAAATACCATGATAGGGCCACTTTTTATGGCAGGTATTCCAGGATATGAACTGGATGAATCCACTGAGTCCATGATCAGGGAATGGAGGCTCGGAGGAGTTATCCTTTTCAGTAGAAACATCCTGAACCCTGAACAATTGAAAGAGCTGTGTTTGAGCATTCAGGAAAAATCCCTGCAGTATCATGGAGTGCCTGTATTCATCTCCATTGATCAGGAAGGAGGGAGGGTATCAAGGTTGAAGGAGCTCTTTACACCTTTTAAAGGGAGTGAATACATAGGTAAGGCCAAAGATCCAGAGAAGGAAGCCCTGGAGTTTGCTCAAATTACAGCAAAGGAGCTAAAAGAGATGGGGATAAATATGAATCTGGCACCTGTCCTTGATGTGATGAGGGAGGAGGTGAATGAATGTTTAGCTGGCAGGATGTTTGGAGATGATCCTGAGCTTGTATCAAGACTTGGAGCCATTGTAATCAGTGAATTTCAAAGACAGGGTATAATTTCGGTATCAAAACATTTTCCCGGACTCGGGGCAGTGGGAAAAGACCCTCACAAAGAGCTTCCTGTAATTGATATACCCCCCAATGAACTATACAGTATTGATATTTATCCATACAGATCTGCCATTGAGAGTGGTGTATCAGGCATCATGACCTCACATGCCATTTATCCTTCCATTGATAGGGATAATCCTGCAACCACTTCCCGGAAGATCATTCAGGAGATACTAAGAGAGGAGCTTGGATTCCAGGGCATAGTAATCACAGATGACCTGGAGATGGGGGCAATAAGAGAAAAATTTGGAAGCACTGCTGAATCCTCATATCATGCTCTTAAGGCTGGTGCAGACATACTGCTCATATCAGAAAACCATGATGAAGCGAGAGAGGGCATGGAGCTTATTCGTGAAAGAATTCTTAAGGGAATTATAGCGATGGAAAGAATTTATATTTCCAATAAAAGGATAATGGATTTGAAGAAGAGATTTCTTGCTCCTCTATTTAAATATTAATCAGACCAGGTGTACACGGATAAGGCGGGATGCTTTTGTCCTTTAATTGTTCCATGAGTCTGTATCCCATCTGAGGGAAATCCCTTTCTTTCAGTGTGTTTCTCAGGTAAAAGAGCCCAAACTTGAAATTCTGACAGAACCATAGGGCAAAGTTAATAAACCTGATCTTCCACATATTCCGGGGAAGGTATTTAATCAGGAAGTCAACATACAGTTCAATTACATATGATGGCTCCGGGGGATCGGGAACTGTCCCGGTCCTGAGATAGGATTCAATGTCCCTGAATATCCATGGCCTCATTATAGCAGACCTTCCAATCATAACACCATCACACCCGGTTTCAGTTATCATCCTTTCAGCATCATAAGGGGAGAATATATCACCATTTCCAATTACAGGTATGGATACCATGGATTTCAGTTCCTTTATCCTCTCCCACTTAGCTGGCCTCCTGAACAGTTCATCAGGCGTCCTTGCATGTATTACTATTTTATCAATGCCTGAGGTTTCAAATAGCTCCGCCCATTTCCTTATGTCCCACGGTGAGGATGAGGATGGATATCTGATTTTAACAGAAAATGGTTCATTAAATCTTTTCCTTATCTCAGTTATTATAATGTTTACACGGGCGGGATCCTCCATAAGTGCAGAACCCCAGCCGTGTTTCCTGATAGCAGATTTTGAGCATCCAAGGTTGAGATCAAAGCCATGGAATACCTCCATTTGTTTCAATCGCTCAAAGGAGGATACAACCCGGTCAGGGTCATTTCCTGCAACTTGGGCTACAAGGGGCCTGTCATTATCTCCAGCAAGACAGTATGGGTCATTTAAAATGTTCTGTGTGGCAACAATCCTTGAATTCAGCATCTCTGTATAAAATAATGAACAGCCCCCAAAGAAGGCAATAAGCTCCCTGAATGCCCTGTGGGTGATTCCTGCCATTGGTGCCAGCACAAGACGGGTATCCATAATTTCATCCTGTTTAACGATTATCCAGGATTATGCATATAATTTTAATTAAGTGTAAATTAAAAAAAGAGAATCTTCTCCAGATTAGTTGATCATTAAGTTAAATTTTCTAAAGGCTACCCGGGTCTTTGTTTCCGCTCAGAAGTCTCCCGG
>JALVMZ010000307.1 GCA_027032655.1 Desulfobacteraceae bacterium | reverse complement strand
TGAAAAATAAAGGAATCGCCTTCCTTTTCTGTATAAAAGCTCTATCTCCTGAACAAAATGCTCCTCATCCCTGTATCTCACACTCTTACCCCAGAATGAGGGGGAACCACAAAAGCGACAATTCCACAAACATCCTCTTGTGGAAGAGACATGCTCATAATCAAAATATCTGGATGGGATGGGAAGTGTGCTCAGGTCATCTATGGGCTCAGAGGGGCCATTCCATGCTGGAACACCTCCCGCCCTGAATGCAACTCCCTTTATGTTATGTGGTTCCTCTGCCCTCTTAAATTTCAAAAATTCTAAAAGTTCAAGGAAGGCCCTCTCCCCCTCCCCTGTTACCACATAATCAACCTGTGGAAAGTGATGAAGGATATGTTCCCATAAAAATGTGGCCCCCGGACCACCAAATACCACCTTGATATCTGGATCAATCCCCTTTATCTGCTCTGCAAAATCCACTGCAGGCCACCTGTTTCCATTCAGCACTGAAAAACCAACAACATCAGGTCTGAATTCCCTTATTCTGTGTTCAAAAGAGACAGGCTCTCCCTTTAACATCTCCTCTGTCATATTCCATATGTCCACATGGTATCCATGCTCTTTGATAACTGCTGCAACTGAAAATATACCAATTGGCGGGGAGAAGATATCTTCTGCATGGATTCTCTGCTCAATAAAGGGGGGATAAATGAGGAGTATCTTCATGCCTCTTCGACCACACCTTCTCTCACAAATAAATCAATCCTTTCACTGTTATATCCCAGGCTCATTAAGACCGCCCTTGTATCTGCCCCCCTTGGCCCTGCAGGTGTGCCTGCCCTACCGGGGGTCCTGTCAAGTATGGGAGCAGGTGCAGGCTGATAAAATCCATCCTGCTCAATCAGTATCCCCCTTTCCTGGTTATGGGGGTGCCTGTGAACCTCATTTAATTCCAGCACGGGGGCGACACATGCATCAGTTTCTTCAAATATCTTCATCCATTCATCCCTTGTCCTTGTCCTGAACACACGGGCAAATCGCTTCTCCATCTCCTTCCATGACCTTTTATCATTCTGGGGGGGAAGGTCCTTCTCATCAAGCCCCAGCCCTTTAATGAGTTCTTTGTAAAACCTGCTCTCAATTGCTCCAACAGCAATATATTTCCCATCCGCGGTTTCATATGTATTGTAATAGTGTGCCCCTCCATCCAGCATGTTGGTTCCAATATCGAGGGTTGTGAGATTGTTTGCGAGCAATCCATAGAACAGTGTTATCAGGTATGAAGAGCCATCAAGCATGGCACTGTCAATAACCTGACCTTTGCCTGACCTATTCCTTTCAATCAGCGCCAGCAGAATCCCCATTGCACAGAGCATTCCACCACCTGCAAAATCTCCCAGGATATTGCATGGTGGAAGTGGCTTCTCCCCCTTTCTT
>JALVMZ010000306.1 GCA_027032655.1 Desulfobacteraceae bacterium | reverse complement strand
TATTAGTGGTTTTTCACTTTCAAGTGCGGTCTCCTTTTCAACAATTGATGCAAGTGTTATCACATCCTCAAAACTCATGCCCGTTTCCTTTACTTTCTCTCTTAATGGGTCTGTCATCTGTCTGAATCGCATCACCATGGTGTGTATTATCTTCTGAGGAGCAAGGCCTGAAGCGAACCTGTAGGTGTCGGGATAAAGATACCCTTCTAAAGAAGGCCCTGATATACCATAACTATTTGCCACTTTTGAGTCGTTTGCAAGTTTGATGAATTCTTTTCCATCTGTGATTCCTTTATCCTGGAGGAGTTTTGCTATCTGTTTTATTGTATATCCCTCAGGAATGGTAACTGCATGTGTTACCACCATTCCTTTGGTAAGGATATTTATGATCTTTACAGGTGGCATATGGGTATTCAGGATATATTCTCCTGCCTTAATATCTTTTCCTGCCCCGGTTATCCTTAACCACATATAAAACAGACCCTTTGAAGTAATAAGGCCTTTTGTGTGGAGTTGTTGGGATATATCAAATGCTGTTTCCCCCCGTTTAATTACAATCTTTTTTGGAATGCTCACCCTTGATGGAGGGGTTATAAGAAAATAGGCAAATTGAATGGAAGCAAAGACCACGGCCAGAAAAATAAGCCCTGAAATGGTTATTACCGATCTTCTCATCCCATCAATTCAAAAGCCCTTCTTTTTATCCTTTATATAATAATTCATATCAATTGTCTGGTAAATACAAATCAGGTGTAGAGTAAATCGCCCTAAGTGAAAGGGCATTCTGGTGCTATGGTGGTAATGTTTTGATTACTGCTCAATCTGTGTTATTATGAGGATATGGCTCAGTGGATTAGATTCATAGAACCACTGGAGTGGGGATGAAAGAAGAATCCAGATTATTTTAATAGGGAGGGTTCAAAATGGCAAAGGTTCGGATGATAAGATGTGCCATATGCTCAAAAAGAAATAAGGCGTGCAGATCTTTAGAAGGAGAGGGGCCTGATTTCTGTCCCACGATAAATAAGAGGTCATTTATTGGGGATATTTTAAAGGAGTATGACAAAAAAGAGATATATCATTTTGCAAGAATGGCCTCGATTCAGGAGGCAGAATGCTATATTAATCGGGATGTTAAGCCCTATGTGCTTTATCCTGTTAAGACCCGGGTTCAGGAGATTATTGAATTTTCGCGTAAAATGGATTACTCCAGACTTGGTATTGCATTTTGTGCAGGACTTCATCCCGAGGCAAAGGCCCTGAATGACATACTTGAGTCAAAGGGCTTTCAGGTGGCATCTGTGGTCTGTAAAGCAGGCTGCACACCAAAAGAGCGAATCGGTATAAAGGAGGATGAAAAGGTCCGTGTGGGTGAGTTTGAATCCATGTGCAGCCCCATTGTTCAGGCAGAGATACTCAAT
>JALVMZ010000305.1 GCA_027032655.1 Desulfobacteraceae bacterium | reverse complement strand
ATAATGCTGATGTTTTTTGTAATAGCAATACTTGAAGATTCTGGATACATGGCCAGAATGGCATATATGATGGATAGAATTTTAAGATGGTTTGGACTCCACGGAAATTCAATCCTGCCCTTCATAGTAAGTGGAGGGATATCAGGTGGATGTGCTGTTCCAGGAGTGCTTGCCACCAGAACCCTTAAGGACACAAAAGAGAGACTGGCAACAATGCTGGTTTTACCCTTTATGAACTGTGGAGCCAAATTACCGGTATATGGTGTATTAATCTCTGCCTTTTTTGAAAAAAACAAGGCAAAGATGATGTTCATATTTACAATTATGTCATGGACATTTGCCCTTTTATCAGCAAAACTCCTGCGCTCAACCATATTAAAGGGTGAAAAGACTCCATTTGTGATGGAACTACCCCCATATCGGGCTCCCACCCTTAAGGGGCTTATTATCCATGCATGGGAGAGAACCTGGCAATACATCAAAAAGGCAGGAACCATTATACTTGCCATATCAATAGTTATGTGGGCGGGCATGAGATTCCCTGAGCTGCCCCGGGAAAAATCCCTTATGTATTCAGATAAACAGATAAAAGTAATAAATAATTTCCTGAGTCAACCAGTTGTGAAAGGCATCATAAAGGATAGAGAGGAATTCAACAGATTCAATGAGATGTATCTTAACTGGAAAAAGAAAAACGGCCGGCTCTCCACAAATAATACCAGGGACAGGAAGTTTATCCCTTATCTAAGGGCATTATCTGGATTAAATAAATCGGATAAGGAGGAAGCCAGACTATTTTCTGAATTATACACTGACACAATAAACAGGATAAGGGAAATAGAACTTCAAAGACATCAAGCACAAATCATGCACACAGTAGCAGGTAGAATAGGAAAAGGGCTTGAGATAATCTCCAGCACAATGGGATTTGACTGGAAAATAAATCTATCCCTGATAGGCGGATTTGCGGCGAAAGAGGTCATAATATCAACACTTGGGACAGCATACTCCCTTGAAGGCACTGGTGATGAAGAGGGCACCCTTTCCCGTCAACTGGCAAGGGATCCCATGTGGAATAAGGTTCTGGCCTTTGCTCTAATTGTTTTTTCCATGCTCTATGTCCCATGTCTTGCAACCCTTATTGCTATAAAAAAAGAAAGCTCTATTAAATGGGCAATATTTTCCATTGTATTTAATCTATTAACCGCTTATATTATGGCATCTATTATATACAGGATAGGACTCCTGCTCTTTTACTAAATCTGGTCAGAAGTGCCACAAATAGAGATTAAGGAGGATAAGATTATGGATAGAATACCCTTCACTCAAGAAGGACTTGAAAGATTGAAACAGGAACTTGAGAGGCTGGAGAAGGTTGAAAGGCCTCAGAACATAAAGGCAATAGAAGAGGCAAGGGCCCATGGTGACCTCAGTGAAAATGCAGAGTATCATGCAGCAAAGGAGAAACAGGCATTCATTGAAGGCAGAATAAACGAACTAAAAGAAATAATAGGAAGATCAGAGGTAATTGATCCAGGGAAAGAGCCATCAGACAGGGTTATATTTGGAAAGACTGTGATACTCTATGACATTGAGGATGATAAGGAAGTTAAATATAGACTTGTGGGACCATATGAATCCTCCCCATCTGAGGGCAGAATCTCAATCACATCCCCCCTTGGAAAGGCTCTCATTGGAAAAGAGATAGGAGATGATGTGGTTGTTCAAACACCAGATGGAAAACGGGAATATGAGATTGTAGATATTAACTGAAGAGGGATTGAAAAATGGCAAAAACCAGAATATTTATCCATGGGCTTGAAGGAAGCAGTAATGGCACAAAGGCACAATTTTTTAAAAAAAGATTCCCTGACATGATAATTCCAGACTTCGCAGGTCCCCTGCCTGAAAGAATGTTAAAATTAAATGAGGTGCTGTCAGGTAAGACAGGCATTCAGATGGTTGGCTCAAGTTTTGGGGGGCTTATGGCATATATATTTGCCCTGGAAAATGAATCAAGAGTGGAAAGACTGATTCTTCTTGCACCAGCCATAAACCTGATTCATTCAACTGATTATAAGGCAAGGAAAATAGATACCCCTACCTGGATATTTCATGGCATCCATGACTTAGTGATTCCCATTGAAGAAGTAAGGGCCGCTGCAGAGAATTGCTTTAAAAACCTTCATTTTAAAACCCTTGAAGATGACCATCTGCTCCAGAGTAACTTTCATGACCTGGACTGGAACATGCTTCTAAGTGATTAATCCCAGGGTCTGTATCCATCAGGCACCGGGGCCCTATCCACATATATCCTTCCTTCTTTATCCATCTGAAATCTACCCCTTGCTATCATCTCTATTGTTGCCGGAAGAATCTTCCAGTCCCCTTTCTCCTTTAATCTTTCCTGATTTTCCTCCACCACCCTTCTGAATGCCTCTTCATCCTTTTTGAGCTCTGAAATGGGCCCGGGGAGCCTCACTTCCACTGGTTCGGAGACCATAAGAAGTGGACCGGTATCCACTCCTTCGTCAGTCCAGATTGTGGAGGCCCTGAGATACCTCTCGCCCGCAAGTATTGCATCCCGAACCGCATCGTCACCAACAAATCTTCTTTTTCCATATTCATCTCTGATTGAGAGATCCGCTGGATGAACATTTACACATCTTGAAATTGTTGTATAACTCATATATCCACAAAGAGCAACAACATCTATGGAAAAGGCCTTTATAAGGACCTCCGCCACACGGTCATACTCTCTCCTTACAATTAGCCCCTCTTCTGTAAGCACGGTTCTTTTCACTCCTATTAACTGGTGAAATCTCCTTATATCATATGAGAAATATGGTATCCCTGCCTGGTAAGCAATCCTCTCCCCCCGGGATGAACCATCTGCCCTGTCACTGAAAATAAAAATCACATGGTATGGCGATGAGCCCTCTTTTTCTTTTAACTGCCTTTCATGCTCAAGCAATTTTTCAGCATTTGTCCCAGTTCCTGACATGAATACAGCAACCCTCATGGGTCTTCCCTTCTTTTCAGGATTAAAAATGGGCGCCAAATCCATCATCTGCCCCCGGACTCCTAATATTCATATTCCTGATGTAAGGGCTCAATCATTGTTTAATCATTTGTCCATGAGCACCTGAATCGGTTTCAACAGATAAGGGCTCCCCTTCTCAAGACTGGTAAGAACACTTCCACCCCCGGTAAAGTAATAGTAATCTGAATGATCCATTCCTTTGAGATATATATCAGGACACAGATTCCTCAATTCCTGAAGCGTATCACCTCCAGCGAATAACTTAAGTGCATTGTGATTCCCATCTATAAATCTATAAAGGGCCATGGTGCCTTCGCTGAATGTGGGTGTAAGTCCCATCACCGCATTTACAAATATGGTCTTCGCACTTTCAAATGTCTCTTTTATCTCCTCAATGGACTCTGGTGCCATATCCAGTATATAGTTCAGTTTATCTCCCTTTTTTATCTTTCTCATATCAATCTTACGATATTTTCCATCAACCTTCTCATTAAACAGATCTGATTCAATAAGATATGGGAATTCCACAATCTTCCTGTCAACACTATCCATCTCCATCAGTTCAATGGCCTCTTTTTTCTCATCATCTGATACTCCGGCAATTTCAATGCCATATTTTACAGAAATATAAACATTATATATAAGTCCCCCCAGGATTATTCTGTCCGCTTTTGGATAAAGTCCCTTAAGAGGGCCTATCTTTGTATCATATTTGGAACCAGCAATTACAGCAACAAATGGCCTGACAGGTTCCAGCACCTTGTTTATGCTTACCAGCTCCTTTTGGAGCTGAAACCCTGCATAAGATGGCATCTTCATGGCCACTTCATAGGTGGAGGCATGTGCCCTCCAAGAACTGAAAGCATCATTGACATATATATCTCCCAGACTGGAAAGCCATTCAGCAAAGTCATCCCTTGTCTTTCCACTTGCCTGCTCCCCCTGAAACCACCTTATATTTGGAAGATAAATGATATCAATCTCTCCTCTCTTTAGTTTCTCAATACTCTCCCTCATTGAACCATTCAGTTCCACAATCCCCCTTCCCTTTTCAATGGGAAACTCCTGCAAATGAATCTTTGCCGGAAGCTTCTCTCTCAAATATTCCACCACAGGAAGCACAGATTCATCCTCGCTTACATGTATCTCGCCTGTTTTTTTATCCCTGGGTCTTCCCACATGGGTCATTAAAATGGCCTTTCCACCTTTATTGGCTATGTGATACAGGGTCTTTATGGTTACCTCAATCCTGTAAGGATCTTTTATCTCGCCCTTTTTCACCACATTATGATCAACCCTCAGTAGGACCACCTTG
Source organism: Desulfobacteraceae bacterium (assembly GCA_027032655.1). GTDB lineage: Bacteria > Desulfobacterota > DSM-4660 > Desulfatiglandales > JALVMZ01 > JALVMZ01. The sequence goes on along the minus strand of JALVMZ010000305.1, from coordinate 290 downwards.
TCTTTGATATCCACATCCTGGATTAGCCTCAGTTTAGGATCCAGATTGTTTGTGCCCATAAGTATCCTCCTTCTTCTTGTGCATTTCAGATGATTCAGATCTGTCCATCTTTAACTGTCCAGTTATTTACCAGATTTATAAGTTCCTGTAAATATTCAACTCTAAGCGAGCCTTATTATAGTAAGATAGAATTCTCTTATTAAATAAAGATTTATCTTATGCTAAATAACCTTTGCAACAATTTAAAATCGAATTTTATTATGGTTCATGTAAAAAATCTTAATCTTTAT
>JALVMZ010000304.1 GCA_027032655.1 Desulfobacteraceae bacterium | reverse complement strand
GGCTTTTTGATAGAAAAAGCTTATTAAATTTGTCCCGTGATGCTGTTGTATAATATCGGTTATTTCCCTCCCGAGTCTGTATTTCTTAGCCAATTCAACCCCCTCTTTTACATGGGAGATGAGAATAAGACTGCTCATGGAAGGAGCAAGTTTCTCATGTCTATTGATACCATCTATCTGGTTTTCGATAAAATATAGGGGTTTTTTCATCTTTCCTATATCGTGATAATAGGCGCTTACCTTTGCAAGCAGAGGATTTGCCCTGATGGCCTTTGCTGTTGCCTCCACTAAATGGCTGATGACAAGACTGTGATGATATGTGCCAGGGGCCCTTATCATTAATTCACGAAGCAGAGGATGATCAAGATTCCCCAATTCGAGGAGCCTCATCTCTGTTGTAAATCCAAATATCATTTCTATCAGGGGGAGAAGCCCTGTGGCAATAACCCCGCTGATAATACCACTTCCAAAGCCTGATAATGCATCCATATAATCAGCAAAGGAATTCACAGATGCTGACATGAGATTAATTGCGGTAATTATAACCATATTTACTATTCCCAGAATTACACCTGTCTTTATGATGGTGCCCCTCTGGGTGCAAGACCTGACACCATATAAGGCAATAAGATTACCAATGAAGAAGTATAAGAAATGTTCAACAGAGCCGCCTGAAAGGATGGAAAGTATTATTGAGATTACCAACGAGAAGCATATTGCTGTTGGTATCCCCTGAAATATGGAAATCAGCATTGAGCTGAAGAATATAGGCATAGCAAAAAATAGCCCACTAAAAGAGAAAAATTCGATATTTCTGGATATCTCCATTGAAATAAATCTGTAGAGAACGGCAAAAAGGAAAGCGGTAAGAAGAAGGGTTATATTAAATACCAGTTCCCTTTTATCCTTTTTTACGCCTTCTGCTCCTTTAAGTATTACCATATAGATTACAGAAAAGAGAATTCCCATTAATAGGGCCATGCCCCCAATTCTGGATATTGACCCCCCAAGAGTCCTCCTCTTCATCTCATGTTTCAGTTTTATGAGATGTTCGGGGCCTATCCTTTCCCCTTCTCTTACTATCATCTCTCCTTTTTTTACTATGGTATATGAAGGCTTAACCGCTTGTGCTGCAAGTGTCTTCCTTTTTTCTGTCTCCTTTTTATTAAACCACACATTCGGGGTAATTAATGAGGTGGCGAGATAATTAAGCGCCCTTTTCATGTCCCTTGACAGGGTGATGGTTCTTTGACTTTTAAGTTTCTCTTTAATCCAGGCCTTTGCCTCCTCTGTATCGTAGATAGAGCCTGGATTTTTAATGGACCTCTCCCTGCCACTGCTTATGTCTCTCAAGATTATTGCACCTTTTCTCATATGATTTAATAGCAGGAACTTATTATTCACAACACCTCTTTTGTAAACA
>JALVMZ010000303.1 GCA_027032655.1 Desulfobacteraceae bacterium | reverse complement strand
AAATGACCAAAGATGGAAGGAGATTGTCGACCCTGAAGTAATGCCTTACATTCCCCTGATTGAAAAGATTATGAAAGACCCCTACCTTGAGATTTCCCATGTGGATCCACTTCTCTTTATATCTCTCATAAAAAAGGAATCCTTTTTCAATCAATACGCAGTTTCACCTGTGGGTGCTGCAGGGCTTACCCAGATAATGCCACATACAGCAAAGGCACTGGGAATGGAAAATATACATATACCAGATTATTACTTAAAGGCGTGCAAACTGCTGAAAAAGGAAAGACAGCTCAAACAGAAGGCTATCAGGGTGCTCTACAAGATAAATGAAAAAAACAAGATGGAGATGGCCACATTGGCAAGGAGACTAATGCAGGATTCCATTAGAGTCAAAAACTCCAGGAGATTCTTATTTTTAAAATATAAAAAAGACCTCATTAGCTCCAAAAAGGATCAGAGACTCATCCCTGATGAGGCCATAAGATATGGACTTATTTATTTTGCCAGATTGCTGAAAATAAATAAGGGTGACATAAGCCTTGCCCTATCTTCTTATAATGCAGGTCCTCGGAGAGTGCGGGAATATAATGGGATACCTCCTTTTGAAGAGACAATAAATTTCCGAAACAAGGTATTGAAATATTATCGTGAATACCTTGAATTACTGAAGAATTGAACCAGTATCTATATGGTTCCGTGCACTTCTTCAGCCCATTTAAGCCATATCTTCTTTCTGTTCTGAAACTTATACAAAACCCTTTCAAGCTGATTATGAAGCTCTCTGTCAAAAATCTTTCTTCTTGAAAATACAATCAATTCCCTTTCCAATTCCTCCCATTGAGGCATCACTTCCTGCTCCCCTGCACGGTATTTCTGGAACTCAAGATGGAGCTTCTCTATCTGATTATCATAGGAAAGGATCTGATCCCTTATCTCCTGTTTCTCCTGAGACAACATAATACCGGCTCCTTATGATATATATAAGATTTATATAAAATTCCTTTTAGTTTGTCCATTCATTCATTTTTTTATGGCTTAAGTATCAGAAAACATGATAATAATAAAAATCTAAAAATTAAAAGGAGGGATCAATGCAGGATACAATCTTTGAAACCAATTTTGAAGAAATCAGACTGATAAGAAGGGGAAAAGTAAGGGATATATATGAGATAGACGATATGTTACTTATCGTTGCAACTGACAGGATATCTGCATTTGATGTGGTGATGAATGAACCCATTCCTCAGAAAGGAAAGATACTGACAGCTATATCAATATTCTGGTTTGAAAGACTCAAATCAATAGTTGAAAATCACATAATAAGCACAGAACCAGATGGGTATCCAGAAATCTGCAAAAAATACAGCAAAGAACTTGAAGGTAGAAGCATGCTGGTTAGAAAGGCAGAACCCCTTCCTGTAGAATGTATTGTAAGGGGGTATATTTCAGGCTCAGGCTGGAATGATTACAGGGAAACAGGGGCCATATGCGGTATCAGACTACCCGATGGCCTTAAGGAATCCGACAGACTCCCTGAGCCCATTTTTACACCATCCACCAAGGCCCAGGACGGAGTTCATGATGAAAATATCACCTTTGATAGAGTGGTAGAGCTCATCGGGAGTGAGCTGGCTGAAGAGATCAGATCATTAAGCATAAAACTCTATGAAGAAGGAAGAAGATACGCAGAATCCAGAGGTATCATAATAGCTGACACCAAATTTGAATTTGGGATATGTGATGGTAAGCTGATATTAATTGATGAAGTCTTAACACCTGATTCATCCCGTTTCTGGCCAATGGATGAGTATAGCCCCGGTGGACCTCAGAAGAGTTTTGATAAACAGTTTTTAAGAGACTATCTGATATCCATTAACTGGCCCAAGACCCCTCCCCCTCCTGCTCTGCCAGAGGATATAATTCAAAAGACAAGGGCTAAGTATATTGAGGCATTAAAAAGGCTAACAGGAAAGGAGATATAACATAACAAATTACCTCTGGTGAGCTTGACAAGGGGCCATTTAATGCTTAATCTTTCTTGAGATTTATAAAAAACATTAAGCAATTCTAAATAGAATCAGGTCTCTGAGGATGCGAGTTATGAATGAAGAACAGGAAAAAGAAAATACAACCGAGCATAAAGAAGAGAATAAAGAGTCCCATGACTCAGAAGAAAAACCCCTTGATAGATTGACCAAGAAGGAGCTTATTCAGAAGATAAATGAACTCAAAAAGCAGGTAGAGACAAATTATGATCTGTATCTCAGGGCACAGGCTGAGATTGAAAACATAAAAAAGAGAAATCAGAAAGCAAAAGAGGAATGGGTAAAATATGCAAATGAGAATCTCATAAAAGAACTACTGCCCGTCATAGATAATCTGGAAAAAGCCCTCTCCCATTCCAACAATGAAAATGCAATTGATGCCCTGAGGGAAGGCGTGGAACTCACTCTAAAGGGTCTTAAAAATACCCTTTGTAAGGCAGGCCTTGAAGAGATCGAATGTATCGGGAAACCATTCGACCCCAACTATCATGAAGCTGTATCAGAGCAGGAAGATGAAAACAAAGAACCTGGCACAGTGTTGCAGGAGCTTCAGAAGGGTTATATCTTGAATCAGAGACTTATCAGACCATCTATGGTGGTTGTGTGCAAGGGAAAAACCGAGTCATGTGAATAAAAAATAAAATCTCTCTTGCAATCATAAGGAGGTAAAAAAATGGGTAAAGTAATTGGGATAGATTTAGGGACTACCAACTCTTGTGTGGCGGTTCTTGAAGGAGGCGATCCGGTGGTAATCGCCAATTCAGAGGGAGGGAGGACAACACCCTCTGTTGTGGCATTCACTGACAAGGGTGAAAGGCTGGTCGGTCAGATAGCCAAAAGACAGGCCATTACTAACCCTGAAAATACAATATTTGCCGTTAAGAGGCTCATAGGAAGGAAATATGACTCCCCGGAGGTCCAGAAGGATATTCAGGTGCTTCCTTATAAGATAGTAAAGGCACCCAATGGTGATGCCCATGTGGAAGTAAGGGGAAGGGCTTACAGCCCTGCTGAAATATCTGCAATCATACTCCAGAAAATGAAACAGACAGCAGAAGATTATCTGGGGGAAAAGGTATCGGAGGCGGTAATTACTGTTCCTGCATATTTTAACGATAGCCAGAGACAGGCAACAAAGGATGCCGGAAGGATAGCAGGCCTTAATGTATTGAGAATAATAAATGAGCCAACAGCAGCTTCCCTTGCCTATGGGCTTGATAAAAAATCAGATCAAAAGATAGCTGTATATGATATGGGAGGAGGCACCTTTGATATATCCATACTTGAAATAGGTGAGGGTGTTTTTGAAGTAAAATCCACAAATGGAGATACTCACCTGGGAGGAGAGGACTTTGATTTAAGAGTGGTGGATTATCTGGCTGATGAATTCAAAAAGGACCAGGGCATTGATCTGAGGAATGACAAAATGGCACTTCAGCGGCTTAAAGAGGCAGCTGAAAAGGCAAAGATGGAACTCTCAACATCCCAGGAGACAGAGATTAACCTTCCCTTTATCACTGCTGATGCAAGCGGACCAAAACACCTGAACATTAAACTTACAAGGGCAAAACTGGAGGCCCTTGTGGAAGACCTAATAGAAAAGACCGTTGAGCCATGCAATATCGCACTCAAAGATGCGGGACTCAAGCCCTCTGATATAAACGAAGTAATCCTTGTGGGTGGAATGACAAGGATGCCAAGGGTTCAGGAAAAGGTAAAAGAGATATTCGGAAGAGAGCCCAGCAAGAGTGTGAATCCTGATGAGGTGGTCGCAATTGGTGCTGCAATCCAGGCAGGTGTCTTAAAGGGTGAGGTGAAAGATGTCCTGTTGCTTGATGTAACACCTCTTTCCCTTGGTATCGAAACACTCGGTGGCGTGTTCACCAAATTGATCGAGAAAAACACAACGATTCCAACGAGGAAGAGTCAGATATTCTCAACTGCTGCTGATAATCAGACCGCTGTTGAGATACATGTGCTGCAGGGTGAAAGGGAGATGGCAGCAGATAACAAGACCCTCGGAAGATTCCAGCTTGTGGGAATCCCGCCAGCTCCGAGGGGTGTGCCGCAGATAGAGGTTACCTTTGACATTGATGCAAATGGTATTGTTCATGTATCTGCAAAGGACCTGGGCACAGGAAAAGAGCAATCAATAAAGATAACCTCATCCAGTGGGCTCACAGAAGAGGAAATCCAGCAGCTCATTAAGGAAGCTGAACTCCATGCTGAAGAAGACAGAAAGAAAAAGGAACTGGTTGAGGCAAGAAATATGGCTGACGCACTCATATATAACACCGAAAAATCCATTAAAGAGGTGGGTGATAAGATAGATGAGACTACCAAGGCGGATATTAACCGTGCCATTGAGGACTTGAAAAAGGCAATGGAAGGTGATAATGCCGAAGAAATAAAACAGAAGGCAGATGCCCTTACCCAGGCTTCCCATAGACTGGCTGAAATCATGTATTCAAAGGCATCAGGCTCCACCGCACAGCAACAGACACAAACAGGAGGAGATACCGGTACATCCCAGAGCAAAGATGATAATGTGGTTGATGCAGATTATGAGGAAGTAAGCAAGTGACATCCCCATATATAAAAATAAAGGCCACCATTCTATTTATGGTGGCCTTTGTCATATTTTCCTGCAAACCCCCTGTAAAAAGGCCAGAGGTAATCACACCCCGTAAAAACTACTTTCAGATGGGAGAAGCCCTATATAAAAGAGGGAATCTTTTAGAAGCCTACCGTTACTACAGCCTGTATCTGGGAAAACATCCAGAAGGCAGCGATGCTCCCTGGGCATTGATGAGAATGGGAGAGATTAAATACTCTCAGGGAGCATACCAGGACGCAATACCTCTATTTAAAGAACTTATAAGGAAATATTCTGGATCAGAATTCATACCTGATGCAATGTTTAAACTGAGTGACTCTTATAAAAGGATAAACAGACCTGATAAGGCATTGGAGGTATCAAGGGTATGGCTTAAAAAATATCCACACCATCCATTAAAGGACAAAATCATAAAAATTACCATATCATCTCTACTCAAAAAGGGTCTGATAACGGATGCCATATCAGAGGCATCAAAGGCCATTGAAGATACTGAAATAAGCAATAAAAGCAAAGATGAAATATTTCAAATGTTATTGCCCCTTATAGATTCCGCAACCCTTGATGATTTATTGAAGATGAAAAAGATTGCACTAAAGGGACCTTTTTATCCTGCCATATCTTACAGAATCGCCATTCAATATTTCAGAGTCAGAAGATTTCTCAAGTCAAAGGAGGAAATTGACTCATTAATTAATACCACAGGGGATGAAAACTGGATTTCCAAAGCCAGGGGATTGCTAAACAGGATTGAATCCCTCTTTTTAAATGAGAAGAGAAAAATAGGGTGTCTTCTCCCACTCAGTGGGAAGGCCTCTGTTTTTGGAAGAGAGGTCTTAAATGGGATACTCCTTGCGATGTATCAATCCAATGGAAATCAACTACCTGAAGTAATTATCCTTGATACCGCAGGTGATATTGAAACTACAAAACATGCTATCAGGAAATTGATAAACGACCCGGATGTAAAAGTGATAATAGGTCCACTTCTCAGCCGGACATCCACAATTGCAGCAGAGATTGCTCAGTCGAGCAGAATACCTATAATCACCTTTACTCACAAGGAGGGAATAACCTTCATGGGTGATATGGTATATAGAAATTTCCTGACGCCAGAAAAAGAAATCACTGCTGTTGTCAATAAGGCAATAAATGAGATGGGGATCAAAAGATTTGCCATTCTCTATCCCGATACCAAGTATGGCCATATTTATATGAATCTGTTTACAGAAAAGGTGCAGGAACTTGGTGGTGAAATATCCTCAATAGAATTATATACATCTGATGAGACCGATTTTACCGCCCATATTAAAAATATAACAGGCATGGCCGATTCAATTGATGAGAATAAAGAGCTTATAAAAGAACTCAGGGCATTAATGGCAGAAGATGAAATAGATCAGAGCCTGTTTTCAGCTCAGGAGCCTTTTCCCATTGTAAATTTCGAAGGAATATTCATCCCGGATGAGGGAACAAAGGTTGCACTGATAATTCCTCAATTTCCCTTTATGAATGTATCTGATATTTGCTATCTGGGGACAGAGGCATGGTTCTCACCCCAATTGCCATCAAATGCAGGGGATTATATGGAATTATCTTTATTTCCTGCACCATTTTTCCCAGAAAACTTCTCCCCCGAGATTCATGAATATGTTACCCAATACAGGATAAACTTCAACTCAACTCCTGGGGTGCTATCTGCCACTGGCTATGAGACCACCAAGATGCTCACCAGAATCATGAATGAAAAATTGGTCATATCAAGGGATGATATGAACCAGGCCCTCATAGAATTTCAGGGAATGAATGGCCTTACAGGATTTATCAGGTTTGACAGCAATGGAGAAGTAACCAAAACTCCCCTATTGCTTACAGTAAAAAGGAAAAGATTTGCCCTCTTTGAACCACAATAAATTATAGATCTTCCTGTGCGGCCTCCTTATCTTTTTTCCGAACTGCCAGTCTCGAAATGATTATACTTACCTCATAGAGGAATAAAAGAGGTCCGGCCATCATTAACTGGGTTATAACATCAGGGGGGGTGAGAATGGCTGCAGCAATAAAAACCAGAAGAATTGCATATTTACGTTTCTCTTTGAGCATCGTGGGATTAACTATCCCCACTTTGGTAAGAAAAAACATAACAACCGGCATCTCAAATACCACTCCAAATGCAAATAAGAGCTTTATGGCAAATGAGAAATACTGCTTTACTGATGGAAGGGCCTGAATACTCTCACTTGCAAAACCAAGAAAGAATTTAAAACCAAATGGAAAGACCACAAAATATCCAAAAAGTGCTCCCCCAACAAAAAGGATGGATGAAAACACAACAAACGGAACTACAAACCTCCTTTCATGCTGGTACAGGCCAGGAGAGATAAACATCCATATCTGATAAAAAATAAAGGGGGATACAAGCAAAAGCCCTGCAATAAAGGCAGTCTTTAGATAGGTAATAAACATCTCAGGCAGGCTGGTAAATATCAATTTATCCCCCGAAGGGAGCTGACTCTTCAAAGGAAGGACGAGGAACTGAAAGAGTCGTTCTGCGAAGATATAACATATTACAAATCCTGCTGCTGCTGCAATTGCACAGGATATCAACCTCTTTCGCAACTCTTCCAAATGGGATAAAAATGGCTGTTTTTCATCCGGATTCATCTTTTCGTTTTTCCCCTTCCTGCTGTATGTCAACATCTATGGGTTCTTTCTCAACCCTCTTCTTTTTCTCATATTCCTCTATTACCTCATCAAAGTCTTTATATTTCGGTTTCTCTTCTTTCTCTTCTGGTTTCTCCTCTTTCTCTTCTGATTCTGATATGCCGTAAGGGCTATCAACCCCACTTATCGTATCTGCAATCTCCTGTTTTAACTCCTTTAGCTCCTTCAGATCCTCTTCATTCACATCCAGACTCTCTTTTAATTCCTGGGTGGCCTTTCTGAATTCTGCAACCCCTCTGCCAAGGGCCCTTGCAAGGTCAGGCAGTTTGCTTGGACCAAATACAATAAGGGCTATCACCAATATTATTATTAATTCTGGAAGTCCAATTCCAAACATCTGAGCCTCCATTAATCTAACTGAATCATTACTGCCTGCTCATCGCATTGGGGAAACTTTGGGCAGTTGATACAATGGGCCCAAACCTTATGTGGCAGTATTGATTTATCAACAATTCTAAACCCCTTTTTTATGAAAAAATCCGGAATATATGTCAGGGCAAAGACCCTTTTAAGCCCTAAGGACATGGCCTCCTCAAGACACACCTTTACAAGCTCTGAACCTATTCCCTTACCCTGATACCTGTCCTGCACCGCCAAAGACCTGATCTCCCCCAGGCCATCCCAGCATATCTCAAGTGCACAGATGCCGCTCAGAGGACTCTCACCACCGCTATTTTCCTTTACCCAGAAATCCCTTAAGTGTGCATATATCTCACTCAGGGATCTGGAAAGAAGCAGACCCTTTTCTCCATAATAATTCAACAGGGCCTGTATCTGTTTAGCATCCCTGTTAATGGCCTTTCTTATCATCAGTTTCCACTCTTGTTACAATGGGATTAAGAGTGCTATCCCTTGCCTTAATCCTGCTCACCAATTTTCTTGCTGAAGGGAGTGTCATCATTTTCTTACTTCTTACCCTGTAATAGGAAATCCCCCTTATGTTGACCTTATAAAAATATACACCATAGCCCATGGCATTCAATTTATTCACCAGTTCTTTTGCCTTATCTTTTTCCCTCAATGACGCAAACTGGATGGTATAATTCCTTTCCCTCCCCCATGTGTTTTTGACAGTCCTGTTATCTTCTTTAAGGAGAGTCTTTTTGGACTCTCTCTTCTTTTCTGTTAATCTCTGGAAAAATTCAAGTCTTTTATCCTCTTTTGCGTCTCTTTTTACAGGATACCTCTCTTTATCCTGAGCACCCAGGGTCTTCTGAATCCTCTGTATTCTGGTCTTTATCTCAGCAATGTCCATGGCTGCATCCGGTATAAAACCCCTTCCCACCATAATCCCCAGGGCAAAAAACCACGAAATCAGAAAAAACAGCCCGCATCCCCATGCAAATGCAGAAAGAGGTGTGAGTTCAATACGAATCTTTCTCTTCTGTTTTTCTTTCCTGCCCTTCATTCTTAAACCACTACATCTTCTCAGGCGCGCTTACACCCAGGAGTTCCAGCCCCCTTTTCAAGACCAATCTTACCGCTTCAATCAGCATGAGTCTGGACATGGTCAAATCTCTATCATCGGTAATAACCCTCTTATCAGGATAAGTGTTTCCCAGATTAAAATATCTATGAAAAACAGATGCCAGCTCCTGAAGGTAATATGTCAATCTATGTGGCTCAAGGCAATTACATATGTCCATAATAAGGTCCGGGAACTCTGCAAGCTGTCTTATAATGGCCATCTCTTCATCCAGTTTAATTAATTCAAGCAACTTTCTATGGTTATCATTATAATCTATTCCCTGAGTGGAAGCCTTCCTCATTATACTGCATATTCTTGCATGGGCATATTGCACATAATATACAGGATTTTCAGTGTCCTTCTTCTTCACCAGGTTCAAATCAAAATCAAGGGGTGAATCATGACTCTTGGTAAGAAACACAAATCTGACAGCATCCCTGCCCACCTCATTCATTAATTCTCTCAGTGTAACATATTGACCTGTCCTTTTGGACATCTTTATCTCTTTTCCGTTTTCCCAGAGTTTTACCAGTTGAACAAGCAAGACACTGAGCCAATCTTCTGAAAGGCCATTAGCCCTTAAGACTGCCTTCACCCTGTTGATATATCCATGGTGATCAGCCCCCCAGATATTGATGGCCTTTGAAAAACCCCTTCTCCACTTATTTATGTGATAGGAGATATCTGATGCAAAGTATGTAAAATCGCCATTACTCTTTCTTATTACCCTGTCCTTATCGTCACCAAAACTGGAAGTCCTTATCCACAGAGCACCATCCTTCTCATAAACATACCCTTTGTTCCTTAAATCCTCAATGGTCCTCTGAAATTCCCCACTTGAATAAAGGGCACGCTCACTGAACCACACATCAAACTCACAACCAAATGAATGGAGGTCCTCCTTTATTTGACTGAGCATGCTCTCCATCCCCTTTTCCATGCATACATCTATGGCCCTCTGTTCTGGCATATCAAGGATATCCATTTCCCTGGATATGTTCTTTCCCAGATCAAGTATATATTCACCATGGTATCCATCCTCAGGAAATGGATAATCCGGTTCATTCATCTGTCTAAGCCTGCTATATATTGACTCACCCAGGAGCCTGACCTGCCGTCCTGCATCATTTATGTAAAACTCCCTTGTTATGTTATACCCTCCAAAACGCATAATTCTGCTCAGGGTATCACCAACAGCAGCCCCCCTTCCATGTCCTAAGTGAAGCGGTCCGGTGGGATTTGCACTCACATACTCAATAAGTATCTTTTCCCTTTTAAGAGTGCCCTTTCCGTATTCATCTCTTTCTTTAAGAATCCGGCTTATAACCTCAAGCCATGCATCCCTTTTAATAAAAAAATTGACAAAACCTGGACCTGCCACCTCCACCCTGTCTATTATTCCCTCGGGATCAATAATATTGTCCATCAGGGTCTCTGCTATTCTTTTTGGAGAATCCTTCTCTATGGGAGCAAGTTTAAACGCTAAATTGGTGGCATAGTGTCCATGTTCAGGATTTGCAGGAACCTCAATGGAAAAATCAGGTATGGAGGCATCTGTTAATATCCCTCGTGATTGAGCGGTTTTTAATGAATTTAAGATAACTTCCCTTAATACCTCTTTCATATGACATACTCCCTGGATTTTCCACTACCAATTGAACAAAAAATCTCATAGGATATGGTGTTAGCCCATCTGGCCATTTCATCTCCAGTAATCATATCATCCCCCTGTGCGCCAAGAAAGACCGCCTCGTCACCCACTTTGATATCACTCCCCTCACCAATCCTTGCCACCGTGATATTCATGGAGACCCTGCCCACAAGATGATATCTCATCCCTCTTATGAGAACCTGACCCCTGTTTGAAAGTGACCTGGGAATCCCATCCCCATATCCACATGATATTACTGCAATACGCTCTTTATCCTTTGTAGTATAAGACCTTCCATAGCCAACAGGATGCCCCGGGGGAAGTCCCTTGATCTGTAATACCCTACCTGCCAGCTTCATTGCAGGTCTTAGTTCAACCGGGGGGATAAAATCAGGGTCAGGCAATCCCCCATACAGCATTATTCCTGGACGGACGATATCAAAATCCGCCTCCCTGTATTTCATTATACCTGCACTGTTTGATAGGGTGTTCATGTCCAGCTTGAACCCCTCTCTCCTTAATTCATCCACTATTTTTTTAAATCTGTTTATCTGTTCGCTGGTAAATGACCTATCATCTTCATCTGCAGATGAAAGATGCGACATAATACCTCTCAGCCTAAGGCTCCCAAAACTCGATATCTTTTTAAAGAACCATGGGACATCTTCCATCATTACACCCAATCTACCCATGCCAGTATCCATTTTAATACAGATGTCTGTGCCCTTTCCTTCCCTCAAACACTCCTCATTTAAAATTCTTGCCCTTTCTATGTCATAGACTACTGGTATTATGTCATTCTTTATTATACTAACAGCATCATCTCTGCCATTGAATCCACATAACAGAAAAACAGGGACTCTTATACCAGATTCCCTGAGAGCCATAGCTTCTTCAACATGTGCCACTCCCAGATACTGAACTCCTTCTTTAACCAGAAAATCTGCCACCTCAACAAGACCATGACCATAAGCATCTGATTTCACAATCCCCATTATTGAGACCCCGGAACCTATGATAGCCCTCACCTGATTGAGATTGTGCCTTATTGCACTGAGATCAATTATAACTCTGTTGGAGGATACATACATGAAATCAGATTCCTCTGGATGTGAAAAAGCTATATTATATTTGAAAATAGTTCAAGAAAAAGAGAGTATCAGCATGCGCTATTATTTCACTTGACCATTAATCTCCTTTAACCTACGCTTTTTTCTTGCTGCCCTTCCCTCAAGTTGACAGAGAGGGTTCTGTTTAACATGCAAATGAATCCATATGATATTGAAAATTATAAATTTGATCTTCCAGAGGAACTGATAGCACAGAATCCTTTACCGGAAAGAGACAGTTCGAGACTCCTTGTGGTCCAGAGAGATAAAGGCAGATTTGAACATCACTACTTCTATGAATTAGAAGAGTTACTGATACCAGGCGATCTCATTGTGCTTAACAATACAAAGGTAATACCCGCCAGGCTCTATGGGAGAAAGGATACCGGAGGCAAGGTCGAAATAATAGTCCTTAACACCCCTGAAAAGGAATTATCTTCACACACTAAGTGGTGTTTAACAAGGACATCCAAGGGACTTAAAAAGGGCATGAAAATTCTACTCCCCGGCGATTTCACCGGGGTGGTAGAGGAAGTGGGGCAAAAGGGCATGACAAAGATCAGATTCATGGGCAACATGCCCCTTCATGAATATCTTGGACATAAAGGGATTATGCCTCTTCCACCTTATATTAAAAGGTCACGGGATATGAAATGCCATGAGATGGACAGAAATCGTTATCAAACAGTCTTCTCAAAAGTCCCTGGTGCAATAGCAGCTCCAACGGCTGGGCTCCACTTTTCAAATGAATTGATTAAAAGGCTGAATGAGAAGGGCATTTCAACTGTTGAAATCACCCTTCATGTGGGATACGGCACATTTAAGCCTGTTCGTTCAAAGGATATCAGGGAGCACAAAATTGACCCTGAACTTTATGAAATAGATGGAAATGTGGCAGAGTTAATAAACAATGCAAAACAGGAAAAAAGAAGGATTATTGCTGTTGGCACAACCGTTGTAAGGACACTTGAGACCGCATACAGTAAGGACTCCGGACTGAGGCCAGGAAGAGGTGTAACTGATTTATATATCATACCGGGATACAGGTTTAAAATAGTTGATGCACTGATAACCAACTTTCATCTGCCCGGGTCATCCCTGATATTTCTGGTCTGTGCATTTGGGGGTATCAGACTGATAATGGATGCATATAGATTGGCGGTGAAGGAGAGATACAGGTTTTATAGTTATGGAGATGCAATGCTGATCATTTAAATTGAAATATCTTTCAATAATTATTAGATTACCACCTTGATTTCCATAAAATTCATAACACACAGGATGACATTTTTGAAAACAGGATTGACTGAATTTAAATTTCATGTTTTGTTTAGAGATTCATCTTCAAGGGCCAGAATTGGTGAGATTGTGACAGGACATGGAAGATTTCAGACCCCTGCCTTTATGCCCGTGGGGACAGCTGGATCAGTAAAGGCACTATCAAGTGAAGACCTTGAGAAGATAGGTGTGGATATTATACTTGCCAACACCTATCATCTCTATTTAAGGCCAGGACACGAAACAATTGAAAGGCTTGGGGGATTACATAGATTTATGAGCTGGAACAAACCGATACTCACAGATAGTGGAGGCTATCAGGTTTATAGCCTTGCCCCTTTGAGGAAAATCACTCCAGATGGGGTGGTATTCCGTTCTCACCTGGACGGCTCCACTCATATATTATCCCCCGAAAGGGTTATGGAGATACAATCAGCGCTGGGATCGGATATTACAATGGCTTTTGATGAATGTATCCCATATGGAGTAGATTATAAATATGCCAAGGAATCTGTCTCTCTTACAACCATGTGGGCAAAAAGATGTATTGAAAATAAGAAGCGATCTGATCAGGCCCTGTTTGGCATTATCCAGGGGGGTGTTTACAGGGATTTGAGAAAGAAGAGTGCCCTGGAATTGGGTGAGCTCCCAATGGATGGATATGCCCTTGGGG